>NZ_JBFUHX010000009.1:0-144131 GCF_056402175.1 Paenisporosarcina sp. P4_B8
AAAGGTGATCCTTATGACAATGCTTGTATTGAGTCTTTTCATGCCACAATCAAGAAAGAATTGATTTATCGTACAAAATTTAAAACCCGGGCTGAAGCACGTAAAGCTATAACAAATTACATTATTAGCTTTTATAATGAGCGTCGAAGACACTCCACCATAGGATACTTATCTCCTAGTTCCTACGAGAGAATGTACCGTTTATTAAGTGCGTCAAAAATCTCCTAAATTAACCATAGAGCTCTAAAAGAGAAAGTGATGGTCTTTCACTTTCTCTTTTAGAACTCTTCACCAAACGTAGTGCGGTAGGCACTTTGTTTTGCGAGAATTTTAATAAAAAAGTGTACACTTTCTTGACAGAAGTCCAGTAATCTGTCGTGACTGGTCAATAACCTCTTGCGAGTGGACAAAAAGAAGCCACCATTCATCCAAGCTTTGATTCTAAGAAATTTTCAAGCCCCCCCTGCCAATCCTCAATAGCTGAAGTGGTAGTCCTACAAGTATCTGGTTTTCATACATTCGGACTCATGCGGAGCATGCTGCTAGCGCAAGTGTACGTTACAAAAAACGGAATGTGATTTTCATTCTTGATGGCTAGCTAATGCAGATTTTGAGTCTAACGAAAGTGTAATGATAAACAATATGAAAAATTAAATCTGCCAAAAGTAAAAAAACAGCAGCCCTATTCCGGCTGCTGTTCTTCGTATGCATGAATAATTTTTGCTACTAGTGGATGACGGACAACGTCTCCTTGCTCGAGCATCTGGAAGTGGATGCCACTGACATTGTGCAAAATTTTCTCAGCAACTTTCAAGCCGGACTCTGCACCACGCGGTAAATCGATTTGCGTTTTGTCTCCAGTGATCACCATTTTCGAGCCAAAGCCCAGTCGTGTTAAAAACATTTTCATTTGAGCTTTCGTCGTATTTTGAGCCTCATCTAAAATGACGAATGCATCATCAAGTGTACGTCCACGCATATAAGCTAGAGGTGCAATTTCTATCGTTCCTCTTTCTAAAAAGCGCGTCGTTTGCTCCGTTCCCAGTACATCATGAAGTGCATCATACAAAGGACGTAAATAAGGATCTACTTTCTCTTTCAAGTCGCCTGGCAAGAACCCTAAGCTCTCCCCTGCTTCAACAGCAGGACGAGTCAAAATGATACGTTTTACATGACCGTTTTTTAACGCTTGTGTTGCAAGAACAACAGCCAGATAAGTTTTTCCCGTACCAGCGGGTCCAATACAGAACACCAAATCTTTGTGTCGAATCGCATGAATATATTCACGCTGACCTATTGTTTTGGCACGTATCGCTTTCCCTTTGACATTACGGGCAATTTCTTCATCGTACAACTCCGCGTAATACTCTAAAGTCCCAGCTGTACTCATTTCTATAGCTGTACTTACGTCACGTTGATTAATATTTATTCCTTTTTTAATAACTTTTAATAGTTGTTCAATTAGTTGTTTAGCAATTGCACGTTTTTCGACATCCCCTACTAGACGAATGGCTTCGCCTCGGGTAATGACTTGTACTCCAAGTTCTTGTTCAATCAATTTCATATTGCCATCAGAAATTCCTAGCAGTAAGATGGCTTCATTTGGATCTTGAACGTGTAATTCCGTATAATGTTCTTCCTGCATTCTCAGTCTCCTTGATGTATAGGACTTTTACCTGCAATATTATCATTCATGTAATACAATACTTTCCCTTTTACTGTATCATTTGACCACGTCATGTGTAAAATTTTTTCATCCTTAATCTTTCCATTTGGAGATAATGTTGATGCTGTTCTCATTCTTAACATGGGTATAAACGCTTCTTTAATCCATTGTTCATTCACAGTTACTGACGATTTTTCTACGATGGTGTTTCGCTCAACCCTGAAAGCACTTTTGAACAATTCGATCAGTCGCTCTACGTTCTGCTCTTTTTTAAACGATTTCCATGCCGGAGATACTTGTAGTATTTTTACTTCTTCAGACACGAACTTATCATAAACAATTTTTGTTGGTAATTGAAAAGACATTTCAAGCCAATAGTCTGCAAACACTTGCCCTTCTGCACCAACAACCAAATTTTTATTCCCTTGTTTCAGAAGCCCTGTTACCAGCCTGTCTCCTTTTTTCACCGTTGCATTGATCGGTACCAAACGTTCTCCGGAGCGGAGGTCATAGTGGGTAATTACTCCTTTTCGCAAAGCCACTAGATCCGAAGGTCCCGTTTTATCCACTTGATCTCGGATAATGACAGGTGCAGGTACAGAAGTAAGATGCATTTTTGCTCCTGTTCGCTTGATATGAATCCAGGAAAGGTCGTGATTGTTCGCTAAAATAACTTGTCGAATCTCAGAATCAGGTACCAGTGATTTTAGGCTTTTTCTTTCGATTACATTTAATTTATGCAGCTCCTGCTCCAACTTTACTTGTCGTTCGTCGGACACATCTTCTATAGATATTTCCCATAAAAATAAAGAACAGATATATGGAACTAAAATAAATCCTAGTAATCCCGCGAGCACTGACCAATGAAAGTTAATTACCTGTGTATTATCAGGTCGCGAAAAGTGTATAGGTATCCTAAATTGCTTTCTGATTTTCCGTACCTTTGGAATGTCTTTTTCGTAAATCGTAAATGTCGTTCCCGATTTATTTGTAGATAATTTTATTATGTAAACTTTATTTACTTTTAAAGCTTGAAGAAAAGAATATGTTTGATCATGGGGCTTTATTTGACAAGTGATTTTTCGACTACTTTCTATAGATCCCATTAGACCATATCCATTTTTCGAAGTTCCAGTTTTGTTAAATCTCGAACACTGATCGTGACTTCATCTACATTCATGGTGGAAATAATCGTTTCACCAGATTCTATAGTCAAAGCAAATCCTTGTCCCCTTAACTGACATGAATGAGGACTGAGTGACAGTAATTCAAAGGGTCCATTCACACGGATAGATTGAAAGTCGTCAATATGGATAAATGGGGTCAATTGCAAATGATTGTTTAACAATAAAAGACCTCCTTTCCATCAGCATATGCTGACAGACAGGAGGTCATGAGTTAACGTTTCGATTTTGGAGGAGCTAAAATCTCCGAAAAAACAATCGCTTGGAGCAATTCCTTTTCTGAAGACGGAACCAGTGAAATTGAATCAGAAGATGTAGTCCTGATGACTTCTTTTGACTGGTGCAAGGAAAGTCTTCCTGGACGAGCAGCGGATGTTGGTGCTGTCTTCGCTTTTTCCCTAACAGGCAATGCAGTTTCTTTCACATGTTTCATTTGCAGGATCACTTCAGGTTTTGGTGCTGCTTGTGTTTGTCTTTCAGAGATTTGTTTTTGCACATCTCCGTATATTTCTTTTGCATAATCTTCAAGCTTTTTCATGGATTGTTGATTTGACGATTGAGGCAGAAATGGTTTTGTTTTCCCACCATCATCTCTTGCATTTTTCCGTTTGAAAATCGCACTAATAACAAATGCAATAATCGCAAAAATGATTGGTTCCACTGTCGAATCCCTCCTTAAAGGGCTACTGATCCAGATTATTCTTTAGTTAGATCAGTTTTAGATTTATCGCCACCCATTTTACTGATTGAATCGCGCATGCTTGTATCAGCTTGTAGATTTTTATAATTCATATAATCCATAACTCCGATATTTCCTTCACGTAAAGCTTCTGCCATAGCTAGAGGGATCTCTGCTTCTGCTCCTACTACTTTTGCACGCATTTCCTGAACTTTGGCAATCATCTCTTGTTCAGTAGCTACTGCCATTGCGCGACGTTCTTCAGCCTTAGCTTGCGCAATTTTCTTATCAGCTTCCGCTTGCTCTGTTTGTAGTTCGGCACCAATATTTTTACCGATATCAACGTCCGCGATATCAATGGATAAGATCTCAAAAGCCGTACCAGAATCAAGACCTTTTGATAATACAGTTTGAGAAATCATATCAGGATTTTCTAGAACTCTTTTATGA
Organism: Paenisporosarcina sp. P4_B8; assembly: GCF_056402175.1. Lineage (NCBI taxonomy): Bacteria > Bacillati > Bacillota > Bacilli > Caryophanales > Caryophanaceae > Paenisporosarcina > Paenisporosarcina sp. P4_B8. The sequence continues at coordinate 3,980 of NZ_JBFUHX010000009.1, forward strand.
TTTTCACTAGAACCAATAGTTGAGATAATCCCTTCACCAACACGGGCTACAATTGTTTCTTCACCCGCACCACCAACTAGACGATCGATGTTAGCACGAACAGTAATACGTGCTTTCGCTTTCACTTCGATACCATTCATCGCAACACCGGCAATAAACGGCGTTTCAATCACTTTCGGGTTAACAGACATTTGAACGGCTTCCAGTACATCACGGCCTGCAAGGTCGATTGCTGCTGCACGTTCGAATGGCAAATCAATATTTGCTCTATGAGCGGCGATCAATGCATTTACTACTCGGTCAACATTACCACCCGCCAAATAATGACTTTCTAGTTGATTAATTGCTACAGAAAGTCCTGCTTTATGAGCTTTAATTAACGGATTGACGATACGTGATGGAATTACTCGACGTAATCTCATCCCCACTAATGTAAATATGCTGATGCGTACACCTGCTGCTAATGCAGAGATCCATAACGCGATTGGTACAAACGTCATGAAAATAGCCAAAAGAATAAACGCGGCAATAATTGCTACAATAATGCCGATTGTGCTTCCAGTAATTCCTTCAATCATGCTTCTTTCTCCCCTTCTTTGACTTCCCGGACAACTGTACGGGAGCCTTCAACTTTAATAATTTTTACAACTTTATTTGCATCCACGTAGCCACCTTCAGTGACTGCATCGATTCTTTCACCATCCAGCATAATTGTTCCAGAAGGACGAAGTGGTGTCATGCTTACAGCCATTCTGCCTAATAATTCATACCGGTTGACGTTAGAAACATAGCCATGTTCTGTATCCGTGGCATCTTTCAAAATAATTTTGTTGAACACCTTGAGGTTCTTTCCAAAGAATTTCATGAGTATCACCATTCCTAAGATTGCGACAATCAATGCAATCAACACGGCAATTCCCATGTGAACCACATTGCCCCCCGCAAGAAGTATACTACCGATAATTAACGCTGCTCCTATAATACCTGCAATCGCACCAGGGAGGAACAGTTCGGCTATTATAAACCCGACTCCAATGACAAAGAGAATAATGGATTCATAACCTGCCAACCCTGCAACCATATGACCGAAAAAGAATAAACCTATCGCGGTTAAGCCCATCGTTCCAGCCACTCCGAATCCAGGTGAATATAATTCAACAACCAATCCAAGGCTTGCGATAGACAACAGAATGGGTACAATAATTGGATTAGTAACAAATCGCGCTACTTTCTCTGCAAATGTTTCATTTACCGAAGTAACAGTAGCCTCTTTAAGTTCCAATTTCTGCAGCAATTCATCGACTGAAGCAACGGTCCCCTCTGAATAGCCTACTTCCTCAGCTTCAGTAGCTGACAGCGTAAGAAGTTTACCTTCTCCTGCTCGGTATTCTGGTAAGTCTATAGATTCATCCGCCATCGCCAAAGCGTATAATGGATCACGGCCTGAAGATTCTGCTGCCGTTTTCATCGATGCCAACCAAGCACTATTGGCTTTCTCTTCCGCAGCATTCCCTGCTCCATCAATGACTTTAGCAGCTCCAATACGGCCACTTGGCACCATGTAAATTTGATCTGCATGCAATGCAATAAAGGCACCGGCAGATAACGCATTGTGATTAATAAACGCGACCGTCTTCAATGGTGTCTCATCCATTAACTTTGCAATGTTTTCAGCAGAATCCACAAATCCACCAGGTGTATTGATGTCTAAAATCACAACATCAGCACCGGCTTCCTCAGCTTCTTCAAAAGCACGTTCCAAAAAGGCATATAGCCCTTTTTCCACTTCATCCTTTATAGGTATTCGATAAATTTCCGATGCGTTGACGGGCAAGCTAGGCAAGATTAATAGAATGGAAATGAAGAGTAGTAAATACCCACTTACGACCCGCGTCCATCTCATAACGCCCCTCCTTATCTATGTAACAATTCGGCTTTCTATAGTATGTACGGATGAACAGGATAAAAGATTCATAATGAAGAAAAAAACTTGGAAGAAGATGCTGATTGAGTAGCGGGATGAAAGTTAATGACACAATTGAATTTCGATAAGATATATAGTTAGGCTTTTGTCTATTTTTGTTGAATCTTAGGCGTTCTGTCCAGTGACCAAAGAGAAATTTCTGTCAACTCACCCTGGCTTTAAGTCCATTCAACGAAAAGAAGGTGTAACTCACTACTACATTCAACTCCTTAGAAAAATAAAATAAGCCGAGAAATCCGGTGATTTCTCGGCTTACATATGAAATTTCTTTAGTCATCAAGTAGTACGTGTTAAGAACGTAGGGATTATGGGAATTGACCACTTACGTTTACGCGCAGCTTCTGATTTCTTTTTACGCTTTACGCTTGGTTTTTCATGAAAATCGCGATTTCAAACCTAAAGTAACTTCTAAATTAGAATTTACGTTTACGCGCAGCTTCTGATTTCTTTTTACGCTTTACACTCGGTTTTTCATAAAACTCGCGTTTTCTAACCTCTTGTATTGTTCCACTTTTAGAAACAGTACGTTTGAAGCGGCGAAGAGCATCTTCAAGCGATTCGTTTTTGCGAACGACAGTTTTTGACATCTCTCTTTCCCTCCCTCCGAACACACGTCAATACATAACCTAGTGTTATGTACTCCAAAATTATATCGTATCATATCATTTTGGTCAATACGTTCTAGATAATTAATAGTCTGAGTTAGAAGTTAATCCTTGAACAATCTGTACGCCTGAGCTGGCACCGATTCGTGTAGCCCCTGCTTCGATCATTTTTTGAACATCTTCCAAGCTGCGAACGCCACCAGATGCTTTCACACCAAGGTCTGGGCCTACTACTTCACGCATTAAAGCAACGTCTTCAAATGTTGCTCCACCTGTTGAGAAACCAGTAGATGTTTTAACAAAATCCGCTCCAGCATCTTTAGAAAGTTGGCTTGCTACTTTAATTTCTTCTTTAGTTAGCAAACAAGTTTCTAAAATTACTTTCACAATTGCTTTCCCTTTAGCAGCATTTACTACTGCTTCTACGTCTCGTTTTACTAAATCCATGTCTTGAGATTTCATAGCGCCGACATTTAATACCATGTCAATTTCACCAGCACCGTTATTGATTGCATCCGTAGTTTCAAATGCTTTCGTTTCAGGTGTAGATGCACCAAGTGGGAAACCGATTACTGTACAAACTTTTACAGGAGTTCCTGTTAAAAGTTCAGCAGATGTTTTTACCCAAGTAGGATTTACACATACAGAAGCAAATGTGTATTCTTTTGCTTCAGCACAAAGTTTCTCAATTTGTTCTTTTGTAGCTTCAGGTTTTAATAATGTATGATCGATCATTGACGCAATATTTGTAGTCAAAATGATTTCACCCTTTCGGAAGTTGTCCGTACCTCTTAATTTTACCATGATAGTCGTTACTTTTCACTACAAATCACTTAAAGTTGACACCAGTGCGCTTTTTTCACTTCAAAGCAAATCGTCAGTCGAATTGACTATTCTCGGTTTTGGGTCTTCTATTCGCGATACTCCGTGTTTTATTCGCGCTTTAAGCGTTTCTATTCGCGCAACCCAGTCGTCTATTCTCGTATTAAACAGTTCTATTCGCGAGTTCTTCCCTTAACCAACAAAAACAACACTTTGAATACTAAAATTCCCAGCTACATTAAAATATCCAGTACATCGAAATGTACTGGATTGTTTTGCGTACGAAGTCTTATAACTGTTCGATAAATCACGCTAATCCTCGGATTTAGTATCGCCAAGACTTGAACATCTCATTCAAATTCGTAGGAAATTGCAGACAGTACATATAAAGGAGCTGTTTCCGCTCTAAGAATACGTGGTCCTAAGGAAATCGATTGAAATCCTCGATCCATAAGTGCGTGTATTTCTGTTCGAGACAAACCGCCTTCAGGTCCAAACACAACACAAATGGATTGTTGCTCATTTGTTTTTGACAAAATTTCAGCAAAGCGTGTTCTTTTTTCCAGCTTGGCATCTTCTTCATCAGCAACAAAACAAACATCATACTTCTCGGTCATCTGCAGTAACTGCTTGAAAGTCATAATATCTTGGATGGTCGGAATCACATTACGATGAGATTGTTCTGCAGCTTCTTTTGCGATTTTTTGCAAACGTTGCTGTTTTTTACTGCCTTTTTGGGCATCCCATTTTACAATGGAACGTTCAGCCTCAAAGAGAATAAGTTCTTGCATGCCAAGTTCTGTTGCTTTTTGAGTGATCAAATCCAATTTCTCACCTTTAGGTAATCCGCAACAAATCGTTACTTTTTTCGGCAGTTCGTTGGAGCGTAACGATTCAGATGATTTTTTCACGCGGACATCCTGACCTTCAAAACCATCAATTGTTGCTTCATAAGCATGGCCATCCGAAACGACAATAATAGATTGACCTTCTTGCATACGCATTACTTTTTGAATATGTTTGGCATCATCACCTGAAATAATCGCTATTCCATCTTCGAATTGTTGAGGGATAAAGTATCTTTGCATTTTTGCTTTATTCCTTCACTGGTTTTTTCGAAATGATTGTAACCCAATCTTCCATCATCATTACTTCTTCAATCTCAAATCCAGCGGCTTCAAGTGATTGTTTAACATCGTCTTTTTTAGCCCCAATGATTCCTGAAGTAATGTACATGCCGCCTTCTTTCACGACCTTGAATGCATCTTGTGTGAAGGACATAATGATTTCAGCTAAAATATTCGCAACCACAACGTCAGATGGTTCTTTGACCGTATCCAGTAAGTTACCATGAACTACATCTGTCGTGTTTTGAACTTTGTTCAGCTTGACATTAATTTTGGCAGAACGCACTGCGACTTCATCCAAATCAAGTGCATGAACATGTTTTGCTCCAAGTAATGCAGCCCCGATTGCCAGGACACCCGAACCGGTGCCGATGTCTGTTACATAATCACCAGGTTTAACGGTTTTCTCAAGTGCTTGCAGACACATTACTGTTGTAGGATGTGTTCCCGTACCGAACGCCATTCCCGGATCCAGTTCGATAATCAATTCATCTGTCGCAACTGGCTCGTATGTTTCCCACGTTGGAACAATCGTAAAGCGTTCCGAAATTTTCACTGGGTGATAGTATTTTTTCCATGCTGTCGCCCATTCTTCTTCATTGACTTCACTTATTTTCACGATGTTGTCGCCGATGTTGATATCATAATTAATCAGGTTATTGATCGCGAGCTTCACTTCTTCGACTGTTTCCCCTAAAAAACTTGTAACAGGTAAATACGCTTTCAGAATAACTCCTTCTGTCGGGAAATCATTTGGATTCAAGGCATAAATTTCACCGAATCTGTCTTCACGTTCACGCGCGAACTCCTCTGAATCCTCAATGACTACACCACTTGCCCCTGCTTCGTGCAAAATATTCGAAACTGCTTCTACCGCTTCATGCGTCGTATGAATGGATAGCTCTGACCACTTCACCTGCGTCAACTCCTTATTCACCTTTTATCGTGCGCTTGATTTTATCAAATAATGAACTGCCTTGTTCTTCCGGGATATCGCCACTAATTTCAGCAAAATCTCTCAGCAGTTGTTTTTGTTTCTCAGTCAGTTTAGATGGCGTCATCACTTTCACTACTACGTGTTGATCACCAATTCCATAACCATGTACATTCTTTACACCTTTACCTTTAAGGCGGAAAGTCGTACCAGATTGCGTACCGGCTGGAATTTTCAGCTTCACTTTGCCGTTTACAGTAGGCACTTCAATTTCATCGCCTAAAGCTGCTTGAGGGAACGTTAATTTCAATTCGAAATAAATGTCATCCCCGTCACGTTCAAATCGATCATGAGGTCTAACGCGGAATACTACATATAAATCACCAGCTGGGCCGCCATTTTTACCTGGCTCGCCTTGTCCGGAAACACGTAGTTGTTGACCATCATCAACACCCGCAGGAATCGTCACTTTAATTTTCTTGCGTTTTTTCATTGTGCCTTGTCCATGACATGTTGCACATTTATCTTTGATTAACTTGCCTGTACCTTGACAGTGATGACATGCACGGCGATTTACCATACGTCCGAAAGGCGTATCCTGCGTCACGTTTAACTGGCCCGTACCTTGACAGTGATGACAAGTTTCAGGTGCTGTACCTGGTTTCGCACCATTTCCGTGGCAAGTATCACATGTTTCTTCTTTTGGAATTTCAATTTCAGTCTCTTTGCCGAAAACAGCTTCTTCAAAATCGATCGTCATTGAATACTGTAAATCATCACCTTTACGCGGTGCATTTGGGTCACGACGACGTGATCCTCCACCACCAAAGAATGAACTGAAGATGTCATCGAATCCGAATCCGTCTGCTCCTCCACCGAATCCACCAAATCCTTGATTCGGTCCAGCATGCCCGAACTGGTCATATTGAGCTTTTTTCTGGTCATCGCTCAACACTTCGTATGCTTCTGTTATTTCTTTGAATTTATCGACAGCATCCGCAGCTTTGTTGATATCGGGATGGAATTGTTTCGACAATTTTCTATATGCTTTTTTTATCTCTTCTTTTGAAGCACTTTTTGTTAATCCAAGAACCTCATAGTAATCTCGTTTATTCATTTGTCACACTCCTGATCAAACTTTCACATAGCATCTATTGTAACACGCGAATATCCGCAATGCCAAAGACATTGAAAAAGCCAAAGTCGGTATTCCAGACTTTGACTTTTTCGGTTGTCTATCTTGTCTTACTTGTTGTTATCGTCGTTTACTTCTTCGAATTCAGCGTCTACGACACCGTCATCTTTTTTAGAGCCTTCTGCACCTTCTGCTCCTTGAGCTTCAGCTGTAGCTTGTTCGTACAGTTTCATCGTCAATGCTTGCACGATTTCATTCAGCTTGTCTTTTTTCGTGCGGATATCTTCCAAGTTACCAGCTTCTAGAGCAGCTTTTAACTCGTCCTTCGCGTCTTCAGCTTGTTTCTTTTCTTCTTCAGAAACTTTGCCTTCAAGATCTTTTAATGTTTTTTCAGTCATGAAGACCATTTGATCCGCTTCATTTTTCAATTCAGCTTCTTCTTTACGCGCTTTATCCGCTTCAGCATTTGCTTCCGCTTCTTTCACCATACGATCGATTTCTTCGTCAGTTAAAGCTGTATTTGATTGGATTGTAATATTTTGTTCTTTTTGAGTTCCTAAATCTTTCGCTTTAACTGTTACGATACCATTTTTATCAATATCGAAAGTTACTTCGATTTGAGGTACGCCACGTGGTGCTGGTGGAATATCAGCCAATTGGAAGCGACCTAACGTTTTGTTATCGGTAGCCATTGGACGTTCACCTTGTAAAACATGAATGTCTACAGCTGGTTGATTATCAGCAGCCGTTGAGAATGTTTGTGATTTAGATGTTGGAATCGTCGTGTTGCGTTCGATTAATTTCGTGAACACGCTACCCATTGTTTCAATACCAAGAGATAGTGGAGTTACGTCAAGAAGTACTACGTCTTTAACGTCTCCTGTTAATACGCCACCTTGCACGGCTGCACCCATTGCTACTACTTCATCCGGGTTAACACCACGATGTGGTTCCTTGCCTGTTTCTTTCTTAATTGCTTCTTGTACCGCTGGGATACGCGTAGATCCACCAACTAAAATAACTTTGTCGATTTGTGATGGTGAAAGGTCAGCATCTTTTAATGCTTGACGTGTTGGCACCATCGTACGTTCTACTAATGAAGCTGTTAATTCGTCAAATTTCGTGCGGCTTAAAGTCATTTCCAAATGTAATGGACCTGCTTCGCCTGCAGTGATGAATGGTAATGAAACTTGAGTAGATGTTACTCCAGAAAGATCTTTTTTCGCTTTTTCAGCTGCATCTTTCAAACGTTGAGTAGCCATTTTGTCTTTAGATAAATCGATACCGTTTTCTTTTTTGAACTCAGCAACGAAATAATCCATTAACAATTGGTCGAAATCATCCCCACCAAGACGGTTGTCACCGGCAGTTGAACGCACTTCGAATACGCCATCGCCAAGTTCAAGGATTGATACGTCAAACGTACCGCCACCAAGGTCATATACTAAAATTGTTTGGTCTTGATCCATTTTGTCTAAACCGTATGCAAGAGCAGCTGCAGTTGGTTCGTTAATAATACGTTCTACTTCTAGACCAGCGATACGGCCAGCATCTTTAGTTGCTTGACGCTCAGCATCGTTGAAATAAGCAGGAACTGTAATTACTGCTTTTGTTACTTTTTCACCCAAGTAATCTTCTGCGTACCCTTTAAGGTATTGAAGAATCATAGCTGAAACTTCTTGTGGAGTGTATTCTTTGTCTTCAACTTCTACTTTATAATCAGTACCCATATGGCGTTTAACTGATTGAATTGTGTTCGGGTTCGTGATTGATTGACGTTTCGCTACTTCACCAACTTGGCGTTCGCCGTTTTTGAATGCGACAACAGATGGTGTTGTGCGGTTACCTTCTGGATTTGGGATAACTTTTGGTTCTCCACCTTCAAGAACTGATACACATGAATTTGTTGTTCCTAAGTCAATACCGATAATTTTGCTCATTCTATAATTCCTCCTAGAAGTATGAAAGTTAAGTTATTCGTTTACTTTTACCATTGTTGGTCGAAGCACGCGGTCTTTGTACTTGTACCCTTTTTGCAACTCTTGTAACACGATACCTGATGCTTTTGAGTCGTCCGATTCGGTCATAACTGCTTGATGTAAATTCGGGTCAAACTCAACACCTTCGGCTTCGATTACTTGTAAACCTTCTTTTTCGGTTGCTTCAACCAATGTCTTGTAGACCATTTCTAGGCCTTTACGTAAAGATTGTGATTCTTCCGAAGCCGCCTCTACTTGCATGGCACGCTCGAAATTATCAAGCACTGGTAATAAGTTTGAAAGCAAGTTCTGTGCCTTATATTTATCCGCAGCTTCACGGTCCAAATGCGCTCGACGCTTAAAGTTTTCATAGTCTGCACGCAGACGCAAATGACGGTTTGTTTCTTCGTCTAATTGTTTTTGTAGCAATTCGAGCTCAGATGGCTCTTCATTGTTTGTTTCTTGACCTGTCAGCTGTTCTTCAGTACCCGTAGGTTGTTCAGAAACTTCCACAGATTCTTTTTCTTCCGTGTTTGACACAACTTCTTTTTCTTCAGATTGCGACACGTTTAGTTCCTCCTTCTTTATCGTGAACCACGCAAAATGCGAGTGAGTTCACGAGACAAATCGCCACTCATAACATCCAGTAAAGTGACTACTCGTCGATAATCCATTCTAGTTGGGCCAATAATAGCTATGGAGCCCATTTGTTCTTCCCCAATGGTATAGGATGCTGTAATGACACTACATTCTTCCATTTCCAAAAGGTTATTCTCAGAACCGATGCGAATGTGAATACCCGCTTGGTTCGGTGAAAACAAAGTTGAAATTTGATTAGCTTGATCCATCATCGTAATTAAGCCGCGAGCCTTCTGGAGGTCACTGAACTCTGGATGATGAAGCAGTTTGGATTTGCCGCCATAGAATACTTTTTCTTCATGTGGGCTCGAGATAGCTGCTCCAAATGAAGCCATGAGTTCACCGTAACGGCCAATATGCTGTTTTAACAAAGCGGCCGTTTCTTTTTCAAGCACACGTTGAAGTTCATGCAAGTGAACACCGGTCAGCTGTTCATTTAAGATGTTTACCATCTTTTCAATATCGGATGCTGTCAGCCCTTGCGGCAATTGGAACAATCGATTTTCAACATGACCAGAATCCGTTATGATGATTGCGACTGCCGAATCATTGGTTAAAGGAACAATCGAAAATCTTTTAATTCGGTGTTTACGCACATCAGGTCCGAGCAATATCGATGTATAACTCGTTAATTCGGACAATATCATGGCCGTTTTTTGAATTACTTGTTCCGTCTCAGTAATTCTTTCCTGGAAGACAGATTGAATTTGCTGCATGTCATCTGATGAAGCAAGTTGAGGCGTAAGTAAATGATCAACATAAAATCGATATCCTTTTTCAGAAGGAATGCGACCCGACGACGTATGCGTTTTTTCCAAATAACCTAAATCTTCTAAATCAGCCATATCATTTCGAATCGTCGCAGGACTGAACGGCACTTCCTCTTTTTTGGAAAGCTGCCTTGATCCCACTGGTTGGGCGGTCTCAATGAAGTCATCAACTGTTACTTGCAATATGAGCAATTGTCGGTTCGTTAACATTATTATCACCTCTGTTAGCACTCATCTCTTGCGAGTGCTAATACTCATACATAAATTATCAAATCCGTTGACTAAAGTCAACGGATACGATTATTTATTCCATTAAAAATGATTGGAAAATTTCATTTCCGATAAATCTTCCTTTTCGAGTTAAAGCGACGTTATCTTCGTTGCTAATCATGGAGCCATTTGCAACATGCTTGGATAGTACTTGTCCATACATTTCTTCCAGTGATTTGCCGAACTTTTCTTCAAAGCTGTTTTTATTGATTCCTGCAACTTTTCGTAAGCCCAAAAACATTTCTTCTTCCATTCTTTCAACAGCTGTCACTTCATGCATGGAATTCACCGGAAACTCTTTACTTACTAGTGCGTCCATATATTTTTTAATCGGACCAATATTTGCATAGCGATTTCCTAAGGCGTATCCATGTGCCCCAGCACCAAATCCTGCGTATTCTACATTGTCCCAATACAGATTGTTATGTTTCGAATGGAAACCTGGTTTTGCAAAATTACTGATTTCGTATTGGTGAATGCCTTTTGATTTCATTGCAGTCATTAACACGTCATACATATCCGCTTCCAAGTCTTCGCCCGGCAAAATCAATTTGCCTTTTGTCATCAAATTATAAAAAACCGTCTTTGGTTCGACGATTAATGAATATGCGGAGTAGTGCGGTAAATCCAGTTCAAGCGCTTTGTCCAATGTGTATTTCCACTGGTCCATTGTTTGACCCGGTAGACCGTACATCAAATCAATGCTGATATTAGTGAAGCCGATATCTTTAGCCATTTGAATGGTTTTGTATACATGTTCGTTTGAATGAGTGCGACCTAAGCGACTTAGTATATCCGCATCGAAACTTTGTACACCTAAGCTCAAACGGTTAATCCCATTGTTTTTCATGACAACTAATTTGTCGTGTGTCAGTTCATCTGGATTTGCTTCAGATGTAAATTCCTGCACATGTTGCATCGGGATATGTTGTTTGATGAGTTCGAACAATCTTTCCAATTGATCCGCACTCAGCGCTGTAGGTGTTCCTCCACCCAGAAAAATCGTTTCCATATGTAAATGATCTTTGTACTTTTCAACAAACATCTTTATTTCCATGCCGAGTGTTTCGATATACTCGTCTACCGGTTGATTCTTAAAGAATACTTTGTTGAAATCACAGTAGTGACAAATTTGATGACAAAAAGGAATATGAATATAAGCTCCTTTAATCATGGCATTTCCTTCTTTCTTATAGAAAAAGGAGGCCAACTAGTAGCCTCCATTAACAAACCTATTTGATCAATCTTCGTCCATCTTCAATACGGCCATGAACGCTTCTTGTGGTACTTCGACTGAACCTACTTGTTTCATACGCTTCTTACCTTCTTTTTGTTTATCAAGAAGTTTACGTTTACGTGAAATATCTCCACCATAACATTTTGCAAGAACGTTTTTACGGATTGCACTGATTGTCGAACGAGCGACAATTTTTTGTCCAATTGCTGCTTGTATCGGCACTTCAAATTGTTGTCTTGGAATCAATTTCTTTAATTTCTCAACAATAATTTTTCCGCGTTCGTAAGCAAAGTCATTATGAACGATAAAGCTTAAAGCATCCACTTGTTCTGCATTCAACAGGATATCCATCTTCACAAGTTTCGAAGGTTTGTATCCGATCAATTCATAGTCAAATGACGCATAGCCTTTCGTCCCTGATTTCAATTGGTCAAAGAAATCGTACACGACTTCAGAAAGTGGTACTTCATAAATTATGCTTACACGCGTTTTGTCGATGTAATCCATCGTCATGAAATTACCACGTTTCTTTTGACAAAGTTCCATCACCACACCTACGAAATCATTCGGTACCATGATGGTAGCTTTAACATATGGCTCTTCGATGCGGTCGATTTTTTGTGGGTCCGGCATCATCGATGGGTTGTCCACTTTTTTAATCTGACCATCTGTCATATGAACATCGTAAATTACACTTGGAGCAGTCGTAATTAAATCAATGTTGAATTCACGTTCCAAACGTTCTTGAATGATTTCCATATGAAGAAGTCCAAGGAATCCACAACGATATCCAAAACCAAGTGCCTGAGAAGACTCTGGCTCAAATTGCAATGCCGCGTCATTCAGCTCAAGTTTTTCAAGAGCATCACGTAAGTCATTGTATTTAGAAGTGTCAATTGGGTACAAACCACAATACACCATCGGGTTCAATCGACGGTAACCAGGTAAGGATTCAGTTGCCGGATTTGCAACATGTGTGATTGTATCCCCTACACGTGTATCTCCAACATTTTTGATTGCTGCAGTTAGGAAACCTACGTCACCTACAGTCAATTCGTCACGAAGTGTTGCCTTCGGCGTAAACACACCCGCTTCAATCACTTCAAATTCTTTGCCGGTTGCCATCATGCGGATTTTGTCCCCAGGGCGGACCGTCCCCTCCATGACACGTATGTACGCTACTACTCCGCGGTACGGGTCGTAAAGAGAATCAAAGATAAGCGCTTTTAAAGGCGCTTCAGGATCACCAGTAGGTGCAGGCACTTTAGCAACGATTTGTTCTAAGATGTCTTCAATACCAATCCCAGCTTTTGCGGAAGCAAGTACAGCTTCAGAAGCATCAAGACCAATGACTTCTTCAATTTCTCCGCGAACGCGTTCTGGATCAGCTGCCGGTAAATCAATTTTATTGATGACCGGTAAAATTTCAAGTTCATTATCTAACGCCAAATAAACGTTAGCCAATGTTTGTGCTTCGATTCCTTGTGCTGCATCTACAACAAGAATAGCCCCTTCGCATGCAGCTAAACTTCTGGATACTTCATATGTGAAATCGACGTGTCCTGGTGTGTCGATTAAATGGAACGTGTAATCTTCGCCGTCTTTAGCGCGATAGTTCAGTTGTACAGCATTCAATTTAATCGTAATTCCACGTTCACGCTCTAAATCCATTGAATCGAGAAGTTGAGCTTTCATTTCTCTTGAAGTCAATGCTTTGGTTTGCTCTAAAATTCGATCGGCTAATGTTGATTTACCGTGATCGATATGGGCGATAATTGAAAAGTTTCGGATATTCTGTTGGCGTTTGTTACGTTCTTCTCGATTCATGCAATGTCCACTCCTAATTAAACTATCTAGAATTATAGCAGTGAACATGTCTTTCATCAATGTTAGGTTTCAGGCGTCTCCTCAAAGAAGTTGGAAATTGCCTTTGTCAGGATGGCAATGGTCCGATTGATTTCTTCTTCCGTGTTCTCGATTCCACCCAGTTCAACTAGAAGAGAGTGGCTTGATAGGTCTTGGTTATATATCCCATTCCCGGTATCCCGGGTTTTAGCCAACACCCCTTTCGAGATGTCAGGAACCATCGCATTTACCTCATCGGAAATTGCTTTGGCAAAGGCTTCATTCAATTTATAGTTTGCATGTTCGGCCCCTACAACAAAAGACATTCTCGCATATGACGTGCCGTTGGACTGTATTGTTGTCTTTTCGCGTTTGATGGAATCACGGTGAATATCCAGTAGAACATCATAGTGATTTCCTGCTAACTGCTTTTGCAGAAATGGTCGGATTTTTGTATATGCACCGCTAATCTGCATATTATTCATTTTGTCAAACTGCAGCACGTCGACTGAATCCCCATTTAAACTAAAATGCTGGACAACAAGGTCACTTACGTTAGATATGTTGGCAGTAGGGTGATAATTAACTGCTTTCAGGCCTAGTTTTTTTTCGACAATCGGTTGGTACGATTCCTGAATATGTGTGAAATACAGCAAGACATTAATTGGGTGAGCTGTGGAATTCACTGTGATTTCTTTTGTGGAATCATTTGTGATTTCTTTCGTGTTTGCAGCATATGCAACCGGTCGAGTTTCAACTTTTTCTGAGGCCGTTGTTCCAAACGCCAGCATGGGGAGCTTAATCATTAATATTGGCATTAAAAATAAAAAAAGATAGAAACTCATGACTTTCTGCAATGTTTTGCGCATTGTACACCCCTCCTCCTACAACTTACGTAGGATCAGGGTTGGTTAGAACTAAAAACATCCTCTTGAAGCCATTTTGTTACACTCGCTTGAATCATTTCTGCGTGCCTCACAACCCACGTATCTGTTTCTTTTGGCGTAACAAATAATTGTTGGTGATGCGGGGGCAAAACTTCCTGCAATAGTCCTCGGATTTCGTCGCTTGACCACCCTGCCCATTCACCGAAAATCGGCTTGATGGCTTCAACATTTACGGGTTCATCTGAGCTTCTAAGCCATGATCCTACTGATAGGGCTGAAGATGGTTTCGTCGTCTCCCCGATTTGGGATGAAATCACTTTGAATACTGTTTCAATCGCATCCACAACTAGCACTGGCGCATCCACAACCATTGGCACACCGATAGCAGTTACAGGAACTCCTAATGATTCAAATGAAATTTCACTTCGCGCATTGCCTACACCCGAACCTGGGTGGATACCGGTATTTGTCAGCTGGATGGTTTTACATAGGCGATCTTGATTACGTGCTGCTAATGCATCAATAATCAAAATCAAATCTGGTTTGACATGCTCAGAGATCGCTTTAACAAACTCACCTGTTTCCAAACCGGTTTGACCTGTTACACCCGGTGCATAAAATAAAACTTGTCCTGTTTCAAATGGAAAATGGAACATTTCTTCATGAAAACGGTCGATTGCCATTGGACCGATTGCATCCGGTGTAATCGTCCGATTTCCTAATCCGATTACCAGTACTTTAGATTGTGCCGTCAAATTAATTTGCTTATGAATATCTTCTAATGATTGAATAAATTGTTGCTCTAGTTCCTTGAATCCTTCGTCATCTTCAGCAGTTAAAGTTGGAACGGATAAAGTAATATATGTTCCAGCTTTTTTGCCTATCGACTCTGCCCCATTTGCATCCGTTTCAATATGGGTTATATGAACTCGACCTTTACGCTCTTCATTCATTTGAATCCCAGGCGTTTCATATAATGTATCTTTCTCTTTTTCCGTTCGATGCTGAACCACTTCGGTTGCTTCATCGATTAAATCAGTCCGCATTAGATTACGTATATTCATCCATATCACCTCAAGAAAAAGTTTGCCCAAGGTGTCAAGTAAATATTCTTTGCGTGAATCTATTGCAATTTAACTTTTGGTTTGCTAAAATAATGCTTGTTGTATTGATAATACTGATCTAATACTTAAAGCAAACAGCGCCTAATAAACGCGCATTAACGCTTAAACTCGAGAATCTCTTGATCTCGGACCTTTTATAGGAGGTGAAAGATATGCCAAACATCAAATCTGCAATCAAACGTGTAAAAACGAATGCTTCTGCTAACGCACAAAACTCTCACACGAAGTCTACAATGCGTACAGCAGTTAAGAAAGCTGAAAATGCTTCTCTTAACAACGAAGAAAACGCAAAAGAACTTTTACAAACTGCTATCAAGCAAGTAGATAAAGCAGCTTCTAAAGGATTAATTCATAAAAACACTGCGGCTCGTAAAAAAGCTCAATTAATGAAAAAAGCGTAATAATATGAAAGATCGGATTCGATTGACGAATCCGGTCTTTTTTTGTCTATTTGAAAGGCTCTGTTAAATTTTTATGTTGATAATTGAATTGTCTCTCTGCGCATCAGTAACAAGTATTAACATTTACCTTTAACACAGCCATTTGAAAAGAAAACTTTTGTTTTCAGCCGTCAGCACGATATTATCAGCAGTGAAATTCTCTCCATCCTTTTCCCATAAAAAAATGGACTTGATTCGCTTTAATCACGATTCAAGTCCATTGTCTTATAACCGATTCATTAAAAATAATTCCAGAATCCGTTCACGTCGGCCGCTACTTGTTTTTAATTGGTAATCGGCACCAGCGAGACGGTGTAACACTTCGAGCAAACGTTCTTCTCCTACTTGCTGTCTGCTTTCTACAATTAATTTGACGCGGTACGGATTGACTTTTAATTGTTTCGCTATTGCCTGTGCATGATAGCCTTTCTTTTGCAGGTACCGAACATTCGACATCAAGCGAATTTGGGAAGCCAGTAATGCGGTCAGCATGATCGGTTCTTCTTTTTGCCTTAATAAGTCATGGTATACCGTCAATGCGGTGGTCGTATCTCCTCGCAAGTATGCATTCAGTAACTGGAACGCATCCTGTTCTAATGTGCGGGTCATCAGCAACTCCACGACATCTTTCGTAATTTCGGATTCTTCTCCTACATACGTCGCCATTTTATGTATTTCGGATTGCAACTGAACAAGGTCCTGACCTACTGTCTCAATCAATCGGGCAATGGCATCATCCGTCATGCTTTTGTTTTCCTGGGAGACTGTTGATTGCACCCAGACTGATAAGTCGTTTCCTTCGAGAGGTTTCGCTTCCAGCAACAAAGCCTTATCCTTCATCAACTTTGTCACTTTTTTTCGCTCGTCCAATTTTTCATAAGGAGCAATGAAAACTGTGATGGCCGTTTCAGATGGGTGCTGAACCCAACTTTCAAATGACTTCAAATCATGATCTATTTTTTCTTTTCCTTTTTCTGTCGCTTTTAAAAAAGAGGCATTCTTGGCAATAATTAATTTACGCTCTGTAAAAAACGGAATAGTGTCCGCTTCTTCAATAACATGTTGAACGGGAACTTCATCTAAATCAAACATCAATATATCCGTTTCTCCGGCTTTATTCAGTGATTCTTTCAGACGACGGATAGTTTCGTCAAAAAAGTAATGCTCTGTGCCGACTAGCAAATAAATCGGACTGAATTCGCCTTTTTGAATCTTTTTCCAAATACTTGAGAACATGAAGAACCTCCTCTTACACACCTTCATTTCCATTATACATTAAATCGAAATTCACTGGTGTTTGAACAAAATGTGTCATTCAGCTGAAATCACGGAAAAAAACTTGTTGTTTATAGATTTTTCCGAAGCAATCACTTATAATTAATTTGAATTAGGAGGGGTAGCAATGAACGAATTTGAAAAGAATGTCCAAACCAGACGTAACGATGTGGGTGACTCGGGTATTGGTTTCGTTGTATCTTTTGTTTTCTTTGCAGCGATTTTCACCATTGCGACTGTAATTGACTTCATTACAAAATAAGCAAAAAAAGAGACTTCTCATTGTGAAGGGTCTCTTTTTTTTATATTTTTTTTGAATGACGTCCGTACGGTCACTGCTTCCTTTTCATAACGGACATGAATAGTGCCAACTTCCGCTGTTGTCATTGTCGGTAATTGTAATTCCGTGAACCTTTTGACCACTTCATGATTTGGATGCCCGTAACGGTTGTTTTGACCTGCTGAAAAAATGGTGAGACGTGGCTGTAGCTTTTGTAAAAACGCTTCAGAACTGGAAGTATTACTACCATGATGTCCTGCTTTTAATAGGTTGATATTTTGTATTCCTCCATACACCTTCAGTAAATCCTCTTCCCCATCCTGTTCTAAATCTCCTGTAAACAACGCTGTAAACAAATCATGTTTCAAGTATAGTACGAGCGAATCATCATTTCCTTCATACGTAGTATCCTGTGGCGATACATACGTAAACTGTGTATTCCTTATTCGGAATCCACTTCCCGTCATTTGTTCTTTAATCGGTATTTTCATAGCCAACGCAGTTTGTACCGCGTGTTGCAATGTATGTTCAGCAATAGCGCCAGGTGTCACATGGATTTCTTTTACGTTCACTTCCTCCAATATTTCTTCGGCGCCTTCAATGTGATCACTATCCGCATGTGTCCAAATAAACGTATCAATTGTTTGAATGCCTCTTCCTTTCAAGAAAGGTACAATTACTTCCCTTCCTATTTCAAAAGGTGTGCCTGATAGTTTCCAAGCGGCTTGATCAAACCTCAATAATCCTCCCGAATCAATCAGAATGACCCCTTGTCGATGCGGAAGTTCAATAAGGGTTGCATCCCCTTGCCCGACGTTAAGGAATGACACTTCAATCGCTGAATCGAAATAAGAAGAACCTTGAATGATGGCAATCGGCAAACCTAATGTCAAAATGAGTCTTTTCTTAGCGTGTTGAAGCTCCAGAACAAAAAATGTAGCGACCACACCAATAAAGGCCACAACCATCTGCCAGTTCGATAGTTTGCCTGGATTCCACAGTTGATGTGGAATGGAGGCTAGTTTTAGAATGAAACTCGTCAAAGCCATTCTTAACGGTTCATACAAAATGAACAGGAAATCGGTTAAAGAAAGGAAGAAATACGATAAACTAAACAGCACTAAATTGATTGGTAAAATAATGACGGAAAAGAGTGGTACAAACAAAAGATTGACTACAAAAGAGGAAAGTGAAATTTCGTAAAAGTGATATAGAAGGATTGGTGCAACCCCAATTTGACAGAGAAAAGTAATCCAAAAAGATTGCTTGAAAACATTTGTTTGTGCTTGTAGAAATGGGGAAGAAAAAAGCAATACCGTGGCGGCTCCATAAGACAATTGAAATCCTACCTGGAGTAATACCCCCGGTTGCAGGTAAATAAAAATAAGCAAACTGATTGCGAAAGCATCAACGGCTGCCAGTCTTTTGTGGAGTTGCTTTGAAAGTAATAGAATTTCCACGACACCGACCGCACGCCACACTGAAGGAGCCCCACCAACTAAACATGCATAGACTGGCAAACAGACGATTAAACACCATACGGCGACTTCTTTACGAATGGACAATCTAAGAAGGGATTGATAAAAGATAAAGGTAAGAAACGCTACATGAAGACCCGAAATGGCAAACAAATGCGTGATGCCAAGTATTTGATAGGCGCGATTCTCCTGTGGGTCAACGTCATCTCTTAAGCCAAGTAAAAGTGCTTTGGCTTCTGCTTGAAGTGAAAGTGGAAAATACTTGTCTATATGCTTTTCCATGAGAAATCGCTGATTTGCAATCCAGCCGATTATTCCATCTGGATGAGAAACCTGTACCATTGTGCTTGCCGACAACATCCCTGTTGCCCCATGGCTTGTTAAGTAGGTTTGCATATCAAACGCATACTCATGGGCTGGCATTGGGACAGGTGTTATTTGTCCCGTTATCTTGAATACTGCATCTGTCAACGACTGATTCAAGAATTTGATTTTCTCTTCTTCTGAAACAAAAGTATACACAATATACCATTTTTGTTTTCCCTCAGATATTGCGAATCCTCTTAATTTGGAGCCTTTTATTGTATGAATCGA
Organism: Paenisporosarcina sp. P4_B8; assembly: GCF_056402175.1. Lineage (NCBI taxonomy): Bacteria > Bacillati > Bacillota > Bacilli > Caryophanales > Caryophanaceae > Paenisporosarcina > Paenisporosarcina sp. P4_B8. The sequence continues at coordinate 23,405 of NZ_JBFUHX010000009.1, forward strand.
AGTCCAGGTATAAACATCTTCTTGAACGACTTCATGTGAATCAGGCGACAATTTGTCTTGTGCATGCAAAAAGAAAAAAATAGCCGCTGCTACATAACTTAATAAAAAGAATATCTTAAATCGATTACGTACAAATAATAGAATAAGTGGGGCATGTAAAAAAAGAAGTTGGATGGAGCCGATTGCCGCGCTGGTTGACACAATGGCCGCGACGGCAATATAGATTAGGCGTTGGTTCCAATGGTTTTGCCAAATAACTCATTCACCTGCGCTTCATATGAAGCCAGTTCTTCTGCAGGAACACCCTTCTCTCTTAACTTATGAAGCATGTCCAAATACAAAGTGATTTTCTGATCGCTTAAGAAATCAATTTTCCGTTCATCGAAAGATACATGCACGACTTCAATATTTGACTGGGCAAGTAATTGAATGGCATATTCACTGTTTTTATAATCTTTCGCGTAATATAAACGTCGGATTCCTGACTGAATAATTGATTTTGTACAAGGAAGGCAAGGAAAATGAGTCACGTACAAATCCGCTTCATTAGTTGATATGCCATATTTTGAACATTGCAACAAGGCATTCATTTCTGCATGAATTGTACGGACACAATGATGATCCACAACGTAGCATCCTTGATCGATGCAATGATCGCCACCGGAAATGGATCCGTTATATCCACCTGCCATGATTCGCTTATCCCGTACAATGGTTGCACCTACCGCTAATCTTGTACATGTGCTTCTAAGCGCCAGTAAATGACTTTGTGCCATAAAGAATTGGTCCCATGTTATTCGCTCCATAAAAACGCCCCCTGATTGTAAACTCTTATCTAGTTTAGTAGGAACATGTTTGAATCGTCAATTGAATATGGTTTTATTTAACCGAAATGAAATCTTTCAGTTGCTCAAAAGTTTGATCTCCGATTCCAGAAACTTCTTTTAAGTCTTCAATCGATTGAAAAAGTCCTTTTTCTTCTCGGTATGCAAGAATTGCCTTCGCCTTGGAAGGACCGATACCTGAAAGTGTCATTAAGGTCATTTCATCGGCAGTATTGATATTAATGATAGTAGATTTTTCTTTAGTTGAATCTGGTGTTGTCGAAATAGTTGTCGCTACGTCCTTTTCGCCAATAAATGGTACATAGATCACCATTTCATCGGTCAGTTTCGCAGCCAAGTTCAATGCTTTTTCTTCAGCGGATGGCAATATGCCTCCTGCAAGCTGGATGGCATCCAATACACGACTTCCATAAGCTAATGTATAAACGCCAGGTGTCAGGACTTGTCCTTTTACATCAACGACAACCACTTCATTTATTTCGATGTCAGGTTCGTTCAGTTCTTCAGTTGGAATTGTATTTGGGATGGGGGTTTGAATGGTTTCGAGCGTATCGGCAAGTGGGGGCGCCTGCTCGTTTGAAAAAGGTTTAAACAGTACTACAAATAAAATAATACCTGCACTTACAAGCACTGCTTTATTCATATGTTTTTTCATCCATGCAAGAATCAGATTGGGTCATCCTTTCCTACAGGGAGCAATTCTTATGGAGTTATCCATACTATAAACGAATTGCTCATTATTGGAAAGTCTTATATGAAAAGGTAATGGAAACTATTTAATGGCGTGGAAAAAGATTCGTTCACTGTTTTCTTCAGGTGACTCATTTGCCCAGTCTGCAGTTACCTTAATTTCCGAAAATCCTGCTTGCTGCAAGAATGATAGATATTCTTTCACACCATAAGAACGTTGAAAATGACTTTCTTCAAAACGGTCGTATGAACCGCTCTTATTTTTCATAAAGAAAGTTAAATCATGATAAACAGAGTGTGGATACTCGCCTGGTTCCGTGTGCCAGATATAAGCAACGTCCTCATCTTCATATGTAAATGGACCGTCTAAAAATAATACATCCATTTTATAAACAGAGTGAACATCAAAGAACAGTTGTCCACCTGCGGCGAGCGATTCATGAATCCCATGCAACGTCTGAAGAACTTGCGCTTCCTCTTCCAGATAATTTAACGAATCTATCGATAGAACAGCTACATCAATTTCTTCGAATCCGTCCAAATCAGTCATAGAGACATGAAACAACGGAATGGATATCCCCTGCTTTAGAAAGCGGTCAGCTGCAATTGCCAGCATTTCCTCAGACAAATCGACGGCTTGAACAAGAAAACCCTGTTCTGCAAATTTCGCAGACAGGACTCCGGTTCCACACCCAATATCTAATAAAGATTTACCTTTCACATTTTCAACATTTGAAATAACCTTTTCGACATATTTGTCGTAAGGAATATCCGTCATTAATGCATCATAAATGTGTGCAAACTCTTTATAGCTAGTCATTACGCTTCTGAGTCTACAGAGATGATTGGTGCATCTCCCCATAAACGTTCCAAGTTATAAAATGCACGTTCATCTTTATGGAATACATGCGCAACTACGTCGCCCATGTCCACTAATACCCAACGAGCTGCGTCAAAGCCTTCTAAACGTTTTACATCAAAACCGGATTTGCCTGCCTGTTCTGCCATTTCTTTTGCAATTGCCTGCACTTGACGGTCAGAATTTGCGTGACAAATAATAAAGTAATCGGCAAGCAAAGATACACCTTTCATATTCAATACGACGATATCTTCTGCACGTTTGTCATCTGCTGCTTTATAAGCAACCTCTAGTAAAGTTGGAACTGTCATTCAGTCATTTTCCTTTCGTGTAACCAAATCATTATAACAATGAATGGAATCCGGATATACCGGTTGATTTTTTTGCAATAAAAATTGAATCGAACGTTGGACACAAGCTTTCATTAACGCGTTCAGTCCCAGTTCATCCTGTTTTCTTAAATCATCAACTCCCGGGAATTGACGATTCGGTTCTATCATATCGGCACAATAAATTATTTTTTCAAGATCAGTCATGTTTGCGCGGCCAGTAGTATGGTAGCAAATCGCGTTCAATACATCCTGATTTGACACTCCAAATTCCTGCTGAGCGACAAATGCACCGACTGGGGCATGCCACAATTCATGATGAAATTTTAAGAGGGTTGGATCCATCTGTTGATCGATAATGATTTGTTTCATCCATTCCCTATCCGCAAATTTCACGACATCATGTAAAATTGCCGCAAGCTCTGCATCTTTTCCAGATACGCCATACACATTCGCTAATCGAATAGCTGTATCCATTACTCCTAAAGTATGCACAATTCGTTTCTCAGGCATCCGCGTACGTATAGCATTTATCAAATCATCTCTATTCATACAATTTCTCCTGACGAATATAAGTTTGTACATTTTCTGGAATTAACAATGATACATTTTTTCCTTCTTTGAACCGGTTGCGCAGCGCCGTGGAGGATAAATCAATCAACGGTGCATCGATTAACGTCACTGGATAATCAGAGCGTTCATCATAACCTGGACGCCGTACACCGATTAATCGGACCTTTTCGACCAGTTCATCAATTTTATACCACTTGTCCAAAGAAGAAATCATATCAGCACCAATCAGAAAACTGAAATGTGTTTGAGGTTCACGGGATGTCAATTCTGTCATCGTATCAAACGTATAGGATAAGCCGCCTCTTTCAATCTCAAGAGGCTCCACTTGAAAATAAGAAAATGGCTTGGTGGCAAGCTGCAGCATTTGCAGTCTTTGTTCACCAGTTGCCAGATGCGATGCTTCTTTATGTGGAGGCTTAGCGTTCGGCATGAATCGAAGTTCATCGAAATCCAGTGCATGAAACACTTCATTTGCCATGATTAAATGTCCAATATGTGGAGGATTGAATGTTCCACCAAAAATGCACACTTTTTTCATCGTTAGCCTCTTGTCGGCAATTCGATTTTTTTGTTGTTTTTAGAAGCTTTGTATAATACGACAGTCAAGCCGATTAACTGAACAAGTTCTGCTTTTGTTCCCTTTGCTAATTGCTCAGCTACTTCTTGCTTATCGTCTTCACAATTTTGCAGAATACTAATTTTAATCAGTTCACGAACTTCTAAAGCTTCTTGAATTTGTTTCAGCATATGTTCATTCACTCCGCCTTTTCCAACTTGGAAAATAGGGCTTAAATGATGTGCTTGACTACGTAAAAAACGTTTTTGTTTACCTGTTAACATGTGGACCTCCTAGTGTTTGCTCGACTTGCTCTATCGTTTGTTTCGTATCAGGTTTGCGATTTGTCCACTTTTGAAATGAGAATGCTCCTTGATGTACAAACATCCCAACGCCATTTAAACAACGTGCTCCTCGATCTTTTGCTTCCGCCAAAAAAGGCGTCAATAATGGATTATACACAATATCCGCAACAATTGCTGAAGATGTTACATTTTCAAGTGACATTGGCTTGTCCACTTTAGATGTTTTCATGCCTGCAGGCGTTGTCTGGATAATGATTTGAAACAGTGCAAGTTGTGATTCAGCTTGTGAAAGTGACATCGCACGATCACCATCTATATCTTTAATTAATCGTTCCGCAGATTCGATTGTACGGTTTGCACAGGAAATATGGACATATCCTTGAGCTTTCAGTGCGAATGCTATCCCTCTTGCAGCGCCACCAGCACCAATAATTAAGATGGGCAAATCTTTAAGATTTGCCCCCATCGCTTCTTCAAGCGAATTGACAAAGCCGATGCCATCCGTGTTATATCCTGTCAATGAACCATCCTCTTCCACCACTACCGTATTGACTGCGCCCATTAAGGCCGCTGTCGTATCAATATGATCCAGCAGTGGGACGATGGCTTCTTTATGTGGAATGGTTACGTTCCAACCACTCACTCCTAAACATTTAAGTGACTCGACAGCATTAACCAGCTTGTCTTTCCTTACATGCACAGGAATATAAGTGGCATCGATGGATAAATCGGCAAACCACTTGCTGTGCATGCTTGGCGACATCGAATGAGAAATGGGATCCCCAATGACTGCGTACCATTTTTTCATGTCAGTCGCCCCCTAAATCAATGATGGACGAACTTGAATTTCTACTCCTTTAGGAGCATATGCTGCAATGACCACGTTCGGTTGGTTAACAGTAATCCAACCCAATCCGGAGAACACGATATCCGTCTTTCCTGCTTTAACAGAAAACTCGTGTCGGACAAGTGGCGGGAAATTCTCTTTAAATTCGGCAGAAGGCGGTGCAAGCATTCCACCTACATGTTCCGCATACAAAGCATCAGCATTCTCAAGTTTCGTACGGTGAATATTTAAATCATTCGATATATGAACCGTAAACGACGAACGTTCTCCTTGTATGAAGTCAAATCTTGCAAGGCCACCAAGGAATAAGGTTTGCCCTGAATTTAACTGGAAAATTTTCGGTTTGATTTCTTTTTTAGGTGTTATCCATTTAAGTTCAGATGAGTCAAGGAAATGCGCCATTTGATGATGATTGATAATACCTGGCGTATCATAAAGTGATTGATTGTCATCCAATGGAATTTCAATTAAATCAAGTGTTGTTCCAGGGAAATGTGAAGTTGTAATCACTTCTTTTTCACCTGTCACCTGCTTGATGATACGGTTGATGAAAGTTGATTTTCCAACATTCGTACAACCAACTACATACGCATTTTTGCCTTCACGAAGACGATCGATTGCTTCCATCGCTTCCACCATTCCAGTTCCTTTATGGGCACTGACTAACATGACATCGACAGGCTTCAATCCCAATTTCTTCGCTTCCTGCTGCAACCACTGGATAACGCGATGTTTTTTCACTGATTTCGGCAACAGATCCACTTTATTCGCAACCAGTAAGATTGGATTGTTTCCTACAAAACGGTGTAAACCTGGTAACCAGCTTCCGTTGAAATCGAAAATATCGACGATTTTCACGATCAGACCTTGTTCATTGCCAAGACTGTTCAATATACGAAGGAAATCATCATCCGTTAATGACACAGGCTGCAATTCATTGTAATTTTTCAAGCGGAAACAACGCTGGCAAATGATTACTTCTTTTTCCAGTGATGATTGTGGTGCAAATCCAGGTTCCTTTGGATCTAGTGTTTGTATTTGAGTACCGCATCCGATACAAGTTGGTATAGTTGTCAAACTTCTTCCTCCCAAGTTACATAGCCTCTTCTTTTTAATGCCTTGAAAATTCGTCTTTCAACCAATCGATTGAAACGCGTGAAAAATCCGTCCGATTTTGCGACAGGCAATACTAAAATCGTATGTAAATGGATGCGATTTCCTCCGACAACATCCGTCAGGAGCTGATCGCCGATTACTACCACTTCTTCACGTTTCACATCCATTTGTTGAAGTGCTTTACGAAATGCTTTGCCCATCGGTTTACGTGCTTTATAAATGAAAGGAATACCAAGTGGATCTGCAAATGATTTCACTCGCATCTCGTTATTGTTCGAAACAATCGTCACTTGAATTCCTGCATCTTTCATACTCTTCAGCCAGCTCACAAGTTTGGGTGTCGCATCAGGACGGTCCCATTCAACTAACGTGTTATCCAGATCCGTAATGATTCCACGAATTCCTTTATCAAGCAATCGTTGTGGCGAAATGTCGAAAACACTTTTCACAAATTCGCTCGGTAAAAATTTTTTATACAACGTGACACACTCCGTTCAACCTATTTTTCTCTAATGATTATAACATACTCCCGATTTTCTCACCCACTCGCACCCGACTGCCGGGTGTGAATGACGAATCCTTTTGAAAAGCATCTTTTTCAAATAGTAATACAACTGTGGAACCAAACGTGAAATACCCAATTTCCTCACCTTTTATCCAATCCCGTGATGTATTGGTCATTTCAATTGAGTTTACAAACATGGCACCCACACTGATAACTGCACAGTTTTTTTGATTTGGACAAACCAAATGCGTGACTTGTCGATAGTTTCCGCTAATTGGGGTTTTTCCATAAGACAATCCGGCCTGATTCACAGGGTATGATTTTTTCCCAAGTGTCATTTGTTTTTTAACATGTCCATTAACTGGACTATGAATTCGATGATAATCAGCAGGGCTTAAATACAATACCATATAAGTCCCGCCAACATAGTGTGAGGCAAGGTCAACATTTCCAAGCAGGTCCGTTAAGGTATACGACTTTTCCTTCACTAAAAATGTTCCAGTCGATGATATTTGCCCAATGGATTCAACTTTTGCATCAACAGGACTTCCCACTTCCATTTCTCCTTCTGCAATGGGACGGTGCTGTGCATCAATTTTTCGGATGAAAAAGTCATGCAATGTCGGAAATGATTCGATAGTTTGTGAAACTTCCTGCATCTGTATTCCGTATGTACGTATATAAGATGGAATCACTTTGCGACTCCAAGAAGATTTGGCGAATTTCTGGATTGCCACGGAAGACCATTTGCCATTCGTCAATTCAATAAGCGTTTGGTAAACTTTCTGTTTCACGTTATCCCACCTCTTCTAAATATGTTCTACCTTTTTTTAGTTGAAAGAAGTATAATGAACTAATACTTTACACAAGAAGGAGTGTCGTCCATTGTTTTTAATGCATCGAGTGGATCACACAATCAAAAAAATGAAAGCACATGCAGCAAATATGATCACCATCGGGAATTTATCTTTTGGTGGTGCTTCCATAATGACCACATTAAACGAATCATATAGCTATAGTGTTCTGTTTATATTTATCGCAGCATTACTAGATCGTTTCGACGGAATGGTTGCTCGTAAATTAGGTCAAGAATCGGAACTCGGAAAACAACTCGATTCCATGAGCGATATCATCTCATTCGGTGTTGCCCCAGCGATTCTCATATACATGGTTGATTTATTTGAATTTGGAACAGCCGGAATGGTCATCACCATCATTTATATTGCCAGCGGAGCTTTTCGTTTGGCACGTTTCAATATAATGGATTCGAATGGCTATTTTACAGGTCTTCCAATTACAGCTGCCGGTACTATACTGACGCTTTCTTATTTTGGATTGTCCCTATTTTCACCAGTTTTTTATATGTTCCTCGTGCTCATTTTGGCTGTATTGATGATTAGTACTTTTACTTTGAAAAAAGTGTAACGACCGCAAATTGTGGTCGTTTTTTTCATGCTTTTTATGTCGTTAACATATAGTGACAAAAGACGACATGGAGGTGCTCATCAGCATGAGTGGTTTATTGTCTGCCGTCCTGCAATTATGGATTGAAATTCCGGCAGTCCTAGGTTACCTGAAAGGTCAGGCATTTAGAAAGCCCCTATCCCAAGAAGAAGAAGCCATATATGTAGAGCGTTGCTTAGCCGGTGATGAAGAAGCAAAACACGAATTAATTGAACGGAATATGCGACTCGTTGCACACATCGTCAAAAAATTCCATCCAAAACATGAACAACTCGATGACTACATTTCGATCGGTACAATCGGTTTAATGAAAGCCGTTGCAAGTTACACACCAGATAAAAAGACCCGCCTCGCGACATACGCCGCCCGCTGCATAGAAAATGAAATTCTCATGCATTTACGTTCCCAGAAAAAAGTCCAAAAAGATGTCTCTCTCTACGAACCGATTGGCACGGATAAAGATGGCCATTCACTCCAAATTACAGATCTCCTGCAAACTGACGAAGACACTGCACAACAAACACTGGAACAAAAAGAACAGATGGCAAGACTTTACCGGCACTTGGACAAATTGGAGAAACGCGAAATTGAAATTATTGAGCGTAGATATGGGTTACATCAATTTGAACCTATGACTCAAAAACAAATCGCCAAGCAATTGAATATTTCAAGAAGTTACGTTTCCCGCATCGAAAAGCGAGCACTCGTAAAGTTGTATCAATTGTTTAAACATGAAAAAAACTCTCTCGATTCACTGGATATCGAAAGAGCCTCCAACAATCAATCTCTATTTTAACACGGAAACGTGCTTATAATTTACTAATTACATGTAAAACGATTTGTGTCGAATGTTTTGCAGCTGTCGGCAAGAATTCATCAAAACTGATGGATGATTCTTTCCCTGCAATATCAGACAGTGCACGAATCACAACAAATGGTACGTCGAATTGGTGGCATACTTGCGCAACAGCAGCCGCTTCCATTTCCGCAGCCTTCATGTGAGGGAAATGATTACGCACGCTTTCAACACGCACAGGATCGCTCATGAATGAATCTCCTGTAGCAATTAGGCCAGTTGCATATTGATGTTGGCCTAATTCTTCCACTGCCTCTTCCGCAAGCTTACGAAGCTTAGCGTCTGTGGTGAAAGCCGCAGGAAGCTGTGGTACTTGTCCCATTTCATAGCCGAAAGCCGTTACATCCACATCGTGGTGACGTACTTCATCCGAAATAACGACTGCTCCTACTTCCAGTTCTGCATCAAAGCCACCAGCTGAACCAGTATTAATTACAGCATCCGGTTTGAAATGTTGAAGTAAAATGGTCGTTGACATGGCTGCGTTTACTTTACCGATACCGCTTCGCAGCAGCACAACGTCATGCCCTGCATATGTACCTTCAGTAAATTCACTATTTGCGATAACCGTTGTTTGTGGATTTTCAATTGCCAAACGTAACGCTTCAACTTCTTGTTCCATTGCGCCAATTACTGCTAATTTCATATAGTTTCCGCCTCTTTTCTGTTTGTTAAATCATTGGATACATGTACTTTCGAACAAGCTTCGTATTTAGTCTCGAGCAAAAACACTTCCCTTAAAATAATAAAAGCGGCGCCGAAAGTCAATAGGCGCCGTCCAATGTTTTCAAAGTCTCCATTTTTTCAGGTTTCCAGCCTTCGCCGTCAACCCACTCTAAATACACACGATATTTTTCTTCTTTATCTTTTGAAGATACAACCCCAATGGATTTCTGAGGACTTCCACCGTTTTCAATACGCCATACAATCATATTGTCCGCAGATAAGCCTGTTGTATATGCCATAGCTTTTAGTTTCTCATCCCAGTCCACATGTCCCTCGGTATATACAGATGTATGTTCGCCAGTTTGTGATGTGCCGACCGGCTTCCAGCCAGTGTTAACGATTCGTTCAGAAACGAGTGGATCATTAGACGGTGTAGTAGTTACGGTGCCACCAGTTGTTGAATCTTCAGTTGTTGTAGATTCTTCCCCAGTAGCTTCTCCATCAGATGATTCGCTGTCTTCTGTTTCCTCTTCTTCTGCAATTTGTTCGGAACCGATTTGGTCTTCAGGATCAACTTCTTCTTCAGCTTCTGATCCATCTGCCGTTTCTGCAGACTCGGTATCTTTCGTACTGTCAGCTTTTTCAGGCTCATCGTCATTTCCGAGGAAAATGAATCCCGCAGTAATGATAATAAGGACAATGACGATACCTATAAGTGCATTTAATATTGTGTTCGTGCTTGGTTTTTTTGGTCGATTACTTCTCGAGGTATATCGACGCTGTGTATTTGCCAATGCGTACTCCCCCTTATATACAGCATGATAACATAATTGTTGATTACAAATTAGACGAATGTGTTAAGGAAATGTTTCATTTGGATAAGGTTTCGGTTGATTTTTTGGGCGTAGAGATGTATTGGAACAATTTTGGTGATTTGGGAGCAGTTTTAATAGTTTTTGGATCAACTTCCTCAGTTTCGGAGCAACTAACCAATTAACTCCTAATTCTACTATTCCCCGCAAAAACAAAAAATCCACTCCCAAGATGCAGGAGTGGATTTTGATTATTAATTGATTGATACAATCTTGACGTCCATTTCGCCACCAGGAGTCAATACTTTTACTTGATCTCCAACCGAACGGCCAATCAAGCTTTTCGCGATTGGAGAATCATTTGAAATCAGACCTTCCATCGGATCTGCTTCAGCTGAACCAACGATAGTGTAAGTTTCTTCTTCTCCGTCTGGAACTTCAATAAAGGACACAGTTTTCCCAAGGGATACGATGTCGTTATTTTGCTCGTCTTCTGCAATAATGACCGCATTGCGAATCATTGATTCTAAAGTTGAGATACGTCCTTCAACGAATGCTTGGTCTTCTTTAGCAGAATCATACTCAGAGTTCTCGGATAAGTCACCGAAACTACGTGCAATTTTAATACGTTCAACAACCTCTTTACGTTTAACCGTTTTCAAAAATTCTAGTTCGTCCGCTAATTTCTGCTTTCCAGCAGCAGTCATAGGGTATTGTTTTTCTGTTGACAATGTATTTCACTCCTTCAACTACTTGCTAACTAATAAAAATACTATGACTCGCATCTTATGAATATGCGGTTAAGTAATTAGATAATTTTGTCAGTCTTTCACAATCATATTACACAATGATATCAGATTCAAGAATTGTTTTAATTTTTGTAACCATTAAATCAATGGCAACCTGGTTTTGGCCACCTTCAGGAATAATGATATCTGCATATCTTTTCGTTGGTTCGATAAATTGGTTATGCATCGGACGTACGACAGATAAATACTGTTCCACAACCGATTCGATGGAACGGCCCCGTTCATTGATGTCGCGCATTATACGACGAATGATGCGTAAATCCGAGTCCGTATCGACAAACAATTTGATGTCCATCAAATCTCGTAAGCGCTCATCTTCGAGAACCAAAATACCTTCTAATATAATAACATCCTGTGGCTCAATGACAATCGTTTCGTCTGCACGAGTGTGAACTGCATAATCATACACAGGTTTTTCGATTGCTTTACGATTCAAAAGTTGATGAATATGTTCAATTAACAAATCTGTATCGAAAGCCAAAGGATGGTCATAGTTTGTAGCAAGTCGCTCTTCAAATTTTAGATGGCTTTGATCTTTATAATAATAATCTTGTTCGATTACGACTACGGATTTTTCTTTGTAAACGTCATAAATTGCCTTGGTAACACTTGTTTTCCCTGAACCAGAGCCACCAGCAATACCAATAACAAGCGGGCGCTTAAATGTCATCGTACAAGCTCCTTTCTCATCATGTTATTTGGTCTTAAAGGGATGTCGGATTTGAAACGAATGATTTGCAACGGATGGCGTGCAACATCCAATTCCATTCCTTTTTCATCCCATAATTCTGTAATGGTCATCCGGAAATTTTCAATATCCGGGCCGAAGAATTCCACTTCCTGCCCTTTTGTAAAGTAATTCCGTTGTTGCAATGTGACCATTTTTGTTTCTTCATTATAATCCAGAACAAGACCTATAAAATCTGTCGTTGTCTTTCTGCCATGGACACCATACATTTGCTCTTCATAAGTTGGTTCACCTTCAAAGAAAGCAGTTGCCGTATCACGGTTCGCGCATTTTTCGAGTTCTTCAAGCCATTCGCGTTTTATCACAAAGTTCTCGGGATCTGCGCAATACGCATCGATTACTTTACGGTAGACACTGACAACGGTAGCTACGTAATGAATCGATTTCATGCGACCTTCAATTTTCAGTGAATCAATGCCAAGTTCAATCATACGTGGGATGGATTCGACTAGTTTCAAGTCTTTTGGACTCATGGCAAATGGCGAGTCACCCTCACTGAATAAAGGTTGCTGTTCGCCTTCGTTTACTTCGTACAAATCGTAATCCCATCGACAGGACTGGCAACATCCACCACGGTTTGAGTCACGTGCTGTCATATGATTCGACAACGTACAGCGACCACTATAAGCGATACACATAGCTCCGTGAATGAAAGCTTCGATTTCTATATCGACTTTTTCTTTCATTTCCTGAATTTCGTCGCCACTCGTTTCACGGGCAAGTACAACGCGGTGCAAACCTTCATCTTTCCAGTATTGGACTGCTTTCCAGTTTGATAAAGATTGTTGTGTACTTAAATGAATTTCGAGCTTCGGCGCTTCTTGACGACATGTTTCGATAATTAATGGATCTGCAACGATAATGCCTGTCACACCTGCTGATTCAATATCTTTTAAGTATGTTGCCAAACCGAACATATTTTCGTTATGAGCAAAAATGTTTGTCGTGACATAAATTTTCGCACCATAGCCGTTCGCAAACTCAACTGCTTGTCGCATTTCATCTATTGAAAAGTTACCTGCATTTGAACGAAGACCAAATTCACGGCCACCAATAAACACAGCGTCCGCACCGTAATGAACAGCGATTTTCAGCTTTTCAAGATCTCCTGCAGGAGCAAGGAGTTCTGGCTTTTTAACAATGACGCGTTTGCCATCAATGATTTCACTAATTCGGTCATGTTGAAGCAATGCCATGCTAATTCTCCCCTTCCTTAATACACGGTTTCTTTGAAGAAGAAGCCGGTATCGAGTGGTCGAAGTGACGGTTGCATTTCTTCAATTTCCGTTAATAATTCATCTTTAATTTGATCGTACGTTTCTGGTGAGACCATATACGCATCAATCGCTTGACTATAAAGACTGGTCACTTTCGTTACATAGTCTGCCTCTTGCAATACACCATCAATTTTAAACGAATCAATACCAGCGTCAATGAGCTCGTTCAACTCATCAATGATACACATGTCGTTTGGACTAAAAATGTGCGTCCCGTTAGCATCCTCATAAATCGGATATTTATTGTGGCGTTCTTTATCATGCAAAAACATGTTTTTGTTGTTCGCACGATTTTCAATTTCCATCGCTTTGTCTTGATACAAGAAATAGTTTCCAAGCAATGAACGCTTCGATTGGAACATACAAGTCATACCATGAACTTGCACTTCTACAGCAACTTCTGCGTTTTCTTTAATTTCAATGACTTCTTCCATGCTTAACTCTCTCGCCAGCACAGCTCGATTGGCACCGCGGTTCCCCCAATAGTTAGCGGTGAACCAGTTTGTTGCAGTCGTTTCTGTATTCCAGTGAAGTGGAATTTCGATACCTGTTTCACGTTTCGCCATGACAACAGCCGGATCACCGAACGTAATGCCATCCACTCCGAATGAAGCCAGTTGTTCCATGTATGGACCTAATGCTTCGACACGCTCATTATGATAGAGCGCGTTCATTGCCACATATACTTTTTTGTTCGCAGCGTGAGCGAGTGTAACTGATTTTTCAATATCACCAATTGTAAACTCACCTGCTAATCGCAAACCAAATCGTTGTTCCCCAATTAAGAATGCGTCTGCTCCAGCGTCTATCAATTGTTGTAAATGTTCTACAGACTGCGGAGTTACAAGTAATTCTGGTTTTTTCAAGCGAGTCACCTCTTTATACTAATCGTAATGCCATCACCAATAGGCAGGAATGATGTTTCATATTCTTCGTGATTCATCAGCCAGGTCGTAAACTGTTGCAAATTACGGACCATCGTTCGTTTTCTTCTAGGCACATCTTGAATATCAATTTCCGTAAAACCGTGCATCAGCATGTTATCACAATAAATAACACCACCGCTAGGAACGAGTGGTGAATACTTGTCAAAAAATCGTTGATATTGACCTTTTGCAGCATCAATGAATAGCGCATCATACTGACCAAGCTTAAAATGGTTTATATCGATTTCCAGTGCATCGCCGTGTAAAAGTTGAATTCGTTCGGTCAATTCAGCCTGTTTTATGTAGGTAGAAGCCAATTGAAAACGACCCTCATCTTTTTCAATTGTCGTCATGACTGTTTCAGGTAGAGCCATAGCCATGCGAATGGCTGAATACCCAATGGCCGAACCGATTTCCAAAATGGATGTCGGCTGTTGCAGTCGAAGAAATTGAAGAAGTGATTCAATCGCCACAATTTCCATGATTGGAATATGTTGTTCTTTAGCGAATTGTTCCATATTCGACAGTAAAACAGGGCGTTGCTTAATATGTGAAGTAATGTAGGATTGTGAAGTTTTCATTTCCAGTTTAACTCCTTTAACGCACAAAAATTACACCCCATCTTATCATAAAAAAAGAAGGAAAGCGATAGCCTTCCCTTCTTTCAGTGATAATGGTGACAAACTTGTCACGATTAACGTAAATATTGTTCAATTTTTGCTAAATGCTCGTCATACGTTTTCGAGAAATGATTGACTCCTTTTTTATCAGCAAGGAAATAAAAGTTCTCGGATTCCGGTGCATTCAGTACGGCTTCAATGGATTGGGTTCCAGGATTAGAAATCGGACCTGGAGGCAATCCTTGAATTTTATACGTATTGTATGGATGATCAATTTCTAAATCATCATATAATACACGGTCCTTATGTTCACCAAGTGCATATAGAACCGTAGGATCTGTTTGCAAAGGCATTTTCTCTTTCATACGGTTATTGAAAACACTTGCAATCATTTCACGGTCAGTATCAGCTGTCGCTTCTTCTTCAAGCAATGAGGCAAATGTCATCAACCAGTGTACAGACTTTTTCTGCTCTGCAAGGACTTCTGTGTACGGTGTTAAGACGTTTGCTGTCTTTTTCAACATCTGATCCACGATGGATTCCAATGAAGGTTTTTCTTCATAATACGCATAGGTCGCTGGGAATAAATAGCCTTCCAATGCGTGGCGTATATCTGGCCCTTTAATTTCATCTGATAAAATGGTTGGGTATTTGCCAATCATTTGATCAATGAAATCCGGGTTTGTCACCAGGTCCATGAACTCCTTCGACGTATACGATGTTTTTTCTTCAACTCTCGCAGCTATTTCTTCCAGGGTGCGTCCTTCTGGAATCGTCATAGAGAAGACTGGTTCCCTGTATACTTTACCAGTTTTCAAACTCTCGATTAATTCGTCTAATGTCATAGATTTGCTTAGGCCATAATCACCCGCTTGGAAATCTGATTCATTATTGAACTTCGCATAATATTTGAAGATCCGCGCATCTTTAATGATTCCTTTTTTTTCGAGTAGCGCTGCAATCGAATCGAGGTTCGAACCAATTTCGACTTTGACTGGAATGACTTCTTCCGATTTTTCATCAACTGGCTGCAATGCGCTTTTTACATATTTGTATCCACTGTAAGCAGTTATTCCTCCACCAATCAATACAATAAGAACAATTGCAAGCACGATACGTCTGACAATTTTCACTTCTTTTTTCTTTTCTTTCATGCGATTAAACATTATATCTTTTTTTGTTTCGTTTTCCACGGGTTACCCCCCTCTATCTGACATTTATTATACAAGATATTTAGACAAAAGAAAAAGGCAGAATGTATATTCATCATTCTGTCTAATAGGAACGCTTTCTCTACTAATATGTTTCGTGCTTTCATTTCCAACTCTTACGTGGGGTGACAATCATTCTCTGATTTCTATGAACCATATAAAACCTATATTTACACGTCATTCAAATAAAAGGTCATGTTAAAAGAAAGGGAATCAGCTCCCTTCCGCGGACGAACCGGCAAGCCTCCTCAGGCCAACAGGAAGTTGGTCACGAAGGCGTAAAACTAAAGAGAGTATTTGCGCATAGCATGCATGCTGCAAGAGAGTAAAGAACGAGCCAACAAGAATGTGGTTTTCATGCTTGTTGGCTAATGTGGAACGTGCTGATAGCGCAAATGTATGGTAATCAACAATATTATTTTACAGAACCAATAAAAAAACACAGCCTGTCCCATATGGGAAACATGCTGTGTTTTGAAATAATTTCTATTCTTCGTCTTCTTCTTCCTCTTCCAAGAAAGTGTTTAACATTTCTTCGATCATTGCCCACTCTTCGTCTGACTCGATCGGCATTAATTCGCCGTCTTTACCGTCTTCAGATGGTGTGAAAGCAGAAGCATGAATTTCGATTTCTTCGTTCTCGTCTTCTTCAGCACCCAATGGGTAGTAAAGAACGTAAGATTTGCTGAATTCTTCTGATTCAAATGTAAATAGTACTTCACATAGTTGTTCGTTACCGTTGTCATCTACAACTGTAATATTTTGTTGTCCGTGGTCCATGCGTAATCACCTCTTAATAGATTGACTATCGAGATAGCCTTGTAAAATCATAACTGCAGCCATTTTATCAATGACTTCTTTACGTTTTTTCCGACTGACGTCAGCACTGATAAGCATTTTTTCCGCAGCGGATGTCGTTAAGCGTTCATCCCAAAGAAAAACGGGTTTTTCAAACGTTTGACGTAATAATTCCGCGTAGCGTTCAGACGCTTCGGCACGTGGTCCAATCGAATTGTTCATGTTTTTCGGATATCCTACCACAAACGATGATACTTCGTGCAACTTCATCAACTCGGCAATACGTTCCAAACCGAATTTTTCATTTGCTTCATCAATTTTGATGGTTTCGATCCCTTGGGCGGTCCAACCGAAAGCGTCACTGATTGCAACACCTACTGTTTTCGTCCCAACGTCCAAGCCCATTACTCTCATAACTTATGCCTCGTTATTCTTCTTGATGTAGAACTTTACAAGTTCTTCTAAGATTTCATCACGTTCAAGCTTACGGATTAAATTTCGTGCATCCTGGTGGCGAGGAATATATGCCGGATCACCCGAAAGTAAGTAGCCGACAATTTGATTGATTGGGTTATACCCTTTCTCTTCAAGCGCCGAATGGACATGAAGCATAACTTGCTTCACTTCTTGTTCCATGGACTCTTCCGGAAAATTAAACTTCATTGTCTTGTCAAATGAACTCATGATCAGCACCTCGCTTTCGGAGTAAAATCTGATTGTCTTGTACAAGCATATTTTCGTTACTTGTTAAGTATAACCGATTTCAACTTTTTATTAAACGGATTTGACATAATCATACACAGATTGTAATGCTCCATCAAGTTTCGACGAATCTTTCGCCCCAGCCATTGCCATATCGGGACGACCGCCACCTTTGCCGTCACACTGTTCGGCAACAACTCTCACGATATTTCCAGCATGATATTTTCCACCTGATAAATCACTTGTGACACCAGCAATCAACATCACCTTGTCGCCTTCTGAAGCTCCAAGGACGATAACCGCTTCATTCATCTTCGTTTTTAGATCATCCATCATTTGACGCAGTTGGTTGTTGTCTTTTGCTTGAACACGTGCAGACAATACCGTTACACCATCAATTTGCTGAGCCTTCTCCAAAATGGAAGATGCTTGGCTATTTGCAATTTTTGCTGATAATGATTCATTTTCACGTTGAACTTGGCGAAGTTCCTGTTGTAAGCCTTGAACGCGAGCCACTACATCTTTTGTATTTGCTTTCAAAGCTGCAGCTGCTTCTTCCAGGATACTCTCTTCTTCTTTAACAAGCTGGTATGCGGCTTTGCCTGTAACTGCTTCGATACGACGTGTACCTGCGCCAATTCCGCTTTCACTTACTAACTTGAAGAAGCCGATTTGTGACGTATTGCTTACGTGACATCCACCACAAAGTTCCAGTGAGTATTGATCAATTGAAACGACTCTTACGATATCGCCATATTTTTCACCGAACAGTGCCATCGCACCCATTTGTTTCGCTTCATCGATTCCATGATAGCCTGTAACTACTTGAATGTCTTCCCAAATTTTCTCGTTCACTTGTTGTTCAATGGTTAACAATTCTTCTTTTGTTACTTGACCGAAATGAGAGAAGTCAAAACGTAAGCGATCAGGACCAACGTAAGAACCAGCTTGATTGACATGGGTTCCAAGCACATCCTTTAGCGCTTGGTGCAATAAATGTGTCGCTGTATGGTTTTTGACAGTTGATTTGCGCATTGTCTGATCGACTGTTGCTGTTACGTCAGCTTCAACTGAAAGTTCTCCTGATTCAATCACTACGGTATGAAGATTTTGTCCATTTGGTGCTTTTTGGACATCTTTCACAAATCCTTTGAATAAATCATTTTCAATTGTTCCGTGATCGGCAATCTGTCCGCCACTTTCTGCATAGAAAGGCGTTTGGTCAAGTACGACTTTTACTTCATCGCCTTCTTGTGCAAGCTTGACAAGCTCTCCGTCTTTTACAATAACCAGAACTTTTGAAGAAACTGCCATTGTATCGTAACCAATAAATTGACTTTCTTCTTTAATATTCCCTAATACTTCTGACTGCACCTGCATGGAATCAACATCTTTACGAGCTGAACGAGCACGTGTACGCTGAGCTTCCAGTGAAGCTTTGAATCCTTCATGGTCAACGGTCATGCCTACTTCTTCTGCATATTCTTCCGTCAACTCGACAGGGAAACCGTACGTGTCGTACAAACGGAAAGCATCGCTTCCTGGAATGATTGACAGTCCAGCTGCTTGCTGCGTTGAAATAACATTAGACAAGATGCCAAGGCCGTCTTGTAATGTCTCGTGGAAGCGCTCTTCTTCATTTTTAATAACGCGCATAATGAACTCTTGTTTCGCTTCGACTTCTGGATAGAAATCTTTCATGATTTCGCCAATAATCGGTACTAGGTTGAACATGAATGGACGGTCAATTCCTAGATTTTTACCAAAACGTACTGCACGGCGTAATAATCGACGCAATACATAGCCGCGGCCTTCATTTGAAGGAAGTGCTCCGTCACCAATTGCAAAAGCAACCGTACGTGTATGGTCTGCAATGACTTTAAACGCTAAATCATCTGCACCACCATTGCCATACGTTTTACCAGATACTTCTTCGGTTTTGCGAATAATCGGCATGAATAGATCTGTATCGAAGTTCGTTGGTACATTTTGCACGACACATGCCATACGTTCAAGACCCATACCCGTATCGATGTTTTGTTTTGGAAGCGGCGTATACGTGTGATCTGGGTTATGGTTGAATTCAGAGAACACCAAGTTCCAGATTTCCAAGTAACGGTCGTTTTCTCCGCCCGGATACATTTCCGGATCCGTTATGTCGTTGCCATAGTTCTCGCCACGATCATAGAAAATTTCCGAGTTTGGACCACTTGGACCTTCTCCGATATCCCAGAAGTTCCCTTCTAAGCGGATGATGCGAGCTTCTGGAATTCCGATTTCGTCGCGCCAGATTGCGTATGCCTCTTCATCTTCTGGATGAACTGTGATCGATAACAATTCCGGGTCAAATCCGATCCATTTCTTATCCGTTAGAAATTCCCAAGCCCAGTGAATCGCTTCTTTTTTAAAGTATTCACCGATCGAGAAGTTTCCTAACATTTCAAAGAATGTGTGATGACGAGCTGTTTTACCGACATTTTCAATGTCATTCGTACGAATTGATTTTTGTGCATTCGTGATGCGTGGATTGTCAGGAATTACACGTCCATCAAAATATTTCTTCAACGTTGCCACACCACTATTGATCCAAAGTAGTGAGTTATCGTTAATTGGTACAAGTGGTGCACTTGGTTCTAGTGCATGACCTTTTTCAATGAAAAAGTCTAAATACATGCGACGGATTTCTGCTGCAGTTTTCATCAAGTATTCCTCCTTCAATTTTAAAAGCATAAAGCGCTGATTCAGCTCGACACCGACTTTTGAGTCGTGAGTCAAGAAGCCTGCTGGCGCTTCGGGGAAGAGCTGGTCCTTAAAGCTCAGACAATAGAAAAAGCCCTCATCCCTAAAAAAGGGACGAAGGCTTCAATTCGCGGTACCACCCTAGTTACAGCAAACGAATTTGCTGTCTCTCGATTATGCCTTAACGCGGCTTACGGCAGTGATTAGCTGCACTCAGGAGTAGCTTTCCATAACATCCACTTGAAGGTTCTTTCAGCCAAGGAACCTCTTTCTTTTGCAAGCTTCTCAAATGTACTTTCTCCATCAACGTTTTCATTCATTTGTTAGAATTATAAAAAACAATTACGCATGTGTCAATTGACTTTTATTAAGTGCGTGCAAATTACTCAATTTTAATATTTTCATCTTGACGAGAGTTAAAGGCTGTTATTTCTATAGTAACTCTTTCAGAAGGAGATCCAAAGATTGATCTGCCATCGAGGACAACCTAAGATTATAATCTTCAAACACTAAATTGGTTGTTACCGGGTTTGGGAAAATCACACATTTCAAACCTGCCCCACGTGCTGCCTTCAAACCGTTCAATGAATCCTCAAAAGCAACAGCTTCCTCTGGTTTCACACCCAATGATTCAATGGCTTGCAGGTAAAGTTCTGGATCTGGTTTAACAGTTGAAACATCATCACTCGTCTTGATTACTTCAAAATAATGAATAATACCAAGCTGAGTTAAATAATTTTCTACCCAACTTCTTTTTGAACTGGAAGCCAATCCTATTTTAATGCCCGATTCTTTAGCTGCAATTAAATAATCTTCTACACCGTCTCTTAAAATTGGCTGACCAATCTTTTCGTGAAATCGTTGGGATGCCAATTCTCTGACCTCAGAAATAGTGGACGACTCTTTTATATTGTCCACAATATATTTATCCAATACGGTATCATCCGTACCAATCACCAACGCAAACTGTTCAATGGTCAAATTCACCTCGAATTGATACAACGCCTCCTTATACGCTTCAAACCATACCGTCTCTGTATCAATAATCAGACCATCAAAATCGAAAATAACTGCTTTTATCATCACGGACACCTTCTTTTAAGATTTTATTTTCTCGCAATTGATGTTTATCTAAATTGACTTAAAAAATAAAAAGGTTTAGTTATGTAAACTTTCCAAGTGATGCAATGCACTTCATGTTTCGAAGCTAGCGTAGCGATGCAGAAACAGAAACAGTAGCAAATGTTTTTAGCGCAGATTCCTTACCAAATAAAATATGTTTAACAACTGTAGAAAACCTAAATACGAAAAGTTCATATGCAGCTAGCATACCGCAAGAAAGAATATGGTCAAAGGAGTTTGACCATATTCTTCGCGACGAATAACCTCAGGAGCAATCTTTTAGGCGACGAGTAACCGCAGGAGCAGCCTTATTCTTTGCGACGAGTAACCGCAGAAGCAGCACTTTCAGAGAATGAGACCCACAAGCATGTGGTTTTCATACTTGCTGGCTCATGCGAAACGTGCGGCCAGCGCAATGTACGATAATCAATCATACGGTGTTAAAGAGCCAAAAAAAACACACGTTTTTCATGTGTGTTTTTTCTAGGTTCTTTTTTATCATTCAGCAATTTTTTCTAAAAAGTCATAAGGCGTGGTACCGTTCATGCCAACCAAAGGATGAATCGTCAAATGGTTGGAGGCCGTCAATGAAATTTCCTGCTCGTTTTCCTCTATAAGTTCATCAGCAACTTCATCGTCTTCGTTCTCGACAGTTGGTTCAGTCACAGGCAATGCCTCTTCACTCAATCTTTCCTTCAGTGAAGTCAGTCGTGCCAAATCATCATTGCGCTCAATGCCAAATTTAAAGACTTCAGCGTCTCCACACAAAATGAGGAAGTTTTTTGCACGTGTTATTCCTGTGTACAGTAAATTGCGTCGCAGCATTTTCATGTAACTGCGAACGACTGGCATGATGACAATCGGGAACTCACTGCCCTGCGATTTATGAATTGAGCAACAATAAGCAAGCGTCAACTGCCCTAAATCATTACGCTGATAGGTCACTTCTATCCCTTCGAATGAAACGATCAACATGTCCTGCTTTTCGACATTTTCACTGGCTTTAGAAATGCTGATCACTTCGCCCATATCCCCGTTGTACACTTGGCTTTCCGGCTGATTGACGAGTTGCAGCACTTTATCACCTATGCGATAGATCGTTTCACCGAACACAATTTCCTTACGTTTCTTCGTGTCATTCGGATTGACCATTTCCTGAATCATTTTATTGAGTGCATCAATCCCAGCAGGACCTTTATACATCGGTGCGAGCACTTGCAATTCTTTTATCGTATGACCTTTTGCCAAGGCACTTTTGATGACTTGTTCAACCACTTTTGCGATTTGTTCCGGCCCAGCTTTAATGAAAGAACGATCGCTCGTTTTGTCGATTAAATTGGTCGGTAACTGCCCTTTTTTCATTTGATGGGCAAGTTCAATTATGGACGATCCGGCAGATTGACGATAAATGTCCGTCAGTTCCACTGTCGGAATTCTCTTAGACGCAAGCAAGTCTTTCAGAACTTGACCTGGTCCCACAGGAGGCAATTGATCCTGGTCACCTACGAATATGACTTGTGCCCCTTCAGGAATTGCCTTTAATAATTGATGGGCAAGCCACGTGTCAACCATCGACATTTCATCGATAATAATCAGGTTGCCTTTGATGTCCCGTTCTGTTTCTTCCTCTTTTTCCTGGCCAGTGAATCCAAGTAAACGATGGATTGTCATGGATGGGAGACCCGTTGATTCATTCAAACGTTTTGCAGCCCGACCAGTTGGTGCCGCTAAAATAATCGGAAATGGTTCCTGTTTTTTCGCGTATTCTTTTGGATCGAGCGTCAGACCATGCAATTCAGCGTAAACTTCCACGAGTCCTCTGACGACGGTTGTCTTCCCTGTACCTGGCCCACCTGTCAGTAGCATGACGGATGCATTCATCCCGAGTTCAATGGCAGCTATTTGCGTCTCTGCATATGAAACACCTAGTCTTTCTTCAGCTTCGCCGAGCGCTTTTCGAATTTCAGAAGTCGGGAAACCTGTTCGTTCTTGTTGTTCCTGAATCAACGTTTCCAGTTTGGAAGCGATGCCCACTTCGGAAAAATATAGCGAAGGCAAATAGAACCGCGACATTTCCCCAGCCAATTTTCCTTCCTCGACAAGTTCCATGCATGCTGTTGAAATAGCATCGTATGGGACTTCTTCAAATTGGCTGGACTCCAGCAATTGCTTAACGCTCGGTAAAATATGCTCCGCATGCAAGTAAACATGTCCTTCACTGAGCGAAGCAGCGTTCAATAAATGGAAAACGGCCGCTTTGATTCGGTCTGGGTGTTTACCGGTCATACCAAGTTTGGAACCCAATTCATCCGCACGGTGAAAACCGATGCCTTCCACGTCTTCAATCAGTCGAAACGGATTTTTCATCAACACATCGATCGTTTCCTCACGGTAGGTCTGGTAAATCCTCATCGCCAGTTGTGGACCAAATCCCCATTCATTTAATTGAATCATGACACGTTCCAAGCCGAGGTTTTGCTCAAGCGTCATACGAATGGTTTCTTTTTTCTCTTTGGCAAGTCGTGGAACGGCGTCAAGTGCTTCAGGGTCATCCAAAATGATTCGGATTGCATCTTTCCCAAGTTTCTTGACGATCGTTTCAGCCGTTTTACGTCCAATTCCATGAAACAAGTCACTCGACAAATAATGAATAATGCCTTGTTCGGTCTCCGGTACATCTTTTGAGAAAGTTTCCACTTGAAACTGCGTTCCGTATTTCGGATGCTGTTTGATCTGACCGGTAAAACGATACGCTTCTTCATTCATCAAAGGTGGGAAGTAGCCGGTTACAATGATTTCTTTATCTTCATATGTAGAATTTGTTTCGTTGATTTTGAGTTTGACGATGGAGAATAAGTTAGTGGCATTATGAAAAATGGTGACGACAGGTTTGCCTGTAATATACATCGCTTCTTGTTGAAATAAATCGATTTGATTTGGCAAAGCTGTCGCCTCCTAGAATGGTTATTGACTTAATGCAATCATGTCGTACACATAACGTGCCTGTTCGAAATTCGGTTGCAGTGTATACGCCTGTTTCAAATGATACAAAGCATCATTCGTGCGGTCTGTGGATACAGCGTACAAAACGCCCAAATTGTAGTGGGCATCTGCATTGTTCAAGTCTTCATGAATGACATACATAAATTCTGGTTCAGCTTCCTTGAACATTTCAAGAGCTGCCAATCCGATGCCGTAGGACAAGCGGATTTGTACATCTGTTGGCTCAAGTTCAGCTGCACGCTGTAAATAAGGCAGTGCAAGTTTAGGGTTCCCCAAACGTTCGAAGCATTTCCCTAACATGAAGTAAACGTCAGCACCTTGAATGCCAAACTGCATCGATTTCTCATAAAGCTTCGCCGCTTCTTCGTAACGTTCCTGCTCGTAATATAAATTAGCCAATCCATAAAACGCTGTCGCTGCTTTTTCATCAAGTGTAATAGCCTTTTGGAAGAAGCGTTCAGCACGTTCTGTTTCATTCATGCGTGCCAATAAGTTTCCAAAGTTAATATATCCAAGTGGGTTATTCGGCTCTTCTTCAATCGCATTATTGAAATGAACAACAGCTTGTTCATAATCTTTGTTTTGAATGGCTGCAATGCCAAGTTCCAATTCTTTCATCTTCTCACTCCTCGTTCATTAGCCGACGTATGTTAATTTTTTTCCGTTCTTTATGACTTCGTCAATTGTTCCGCCACCAAGACATACATCACCGTCATATAAAACGACTGCTTGTCCAGGGGTAATTGCACGGACAGGCTCTGCAAAAGTAATAACCGCGCCGTTGTTTTCCGTCAATTCCACATCAACTCTTACGTCTTCCTGACGGTATCTGAATTTTGCTGTACAAGAGAACTTATTGTCTTTTTTCTCATTCGTTGTAAAACTCATATTAACAGCTGTTAATTGATCAGAAAATAGCGCTTCGTGATGTATGTTTTGTCCGACCAGCAATTCGTTATTCTCAAGATTTTTCCCTAGAACAAACCACGGGTCTCCAGCTCCACCAATCCCTAATCCATGACGTTGGCCGATTGTGTAATACATCAGACCATCATGACGTCCCATAACTTCCCCGTCCATTGTCACCATATTCCCCGGCTGTGCAGGCAAGTATTGGCTCAGGAATTCCTTGAAATTGCGTTCGCCAATAAAACAAATGCCTGTTGAATCTTTTTTAGTTGCTGTTGCCAATCCGGCTTCTGCAGCGATTTGACGAACCAATTTCTTTTCAAGATGACCAATTGGGAACATCACTTTCGATAATTGTTCCTGATTCAATTGATTCAAGAAATACGTTTGGTCTTTATTGTTATCCAAACCGCGAAGAAGTTGGGTTTCTCCGTCCACTTCCTTAACTTGAGCGTAATGTCCGGTAGCCAAATAATCAGCACCCAAACTGATTGCATGCTCAAGGAATGCCTTGAATTTAATTTCTTTATTACACATCACATCTGGATTTGGGGTTCTGCCTGCTTTATATTCTTCCAAAAAGTAAGTGAACACTTTATCCCAATATTGTTTCTCAAAATTCACTGCATAGTACGGAATGCCGATTTGGTTGCAGACCTTGATGACGTCGTCATAATCTTCCGTTGCTGTACACACGCCGTTTTCATCAGTATCATCCCAGTTTTTCATGAAGATTCCGATGACATCGTACCCTTGTTCTTTCAATAAATAAGCTGCAACGGACGAATCAACGCCACCCGACATGCCGACAACGACACGTGTTTCTGCAGGACTTTTTAGTTGTTGCATCTCTTTCACCTTTTCTACATTTATTTCACAAGTCTATTTAATACGGAGGCAGTTTTCGTTGCTGCTTCCGTTACATCGTCAAGTGTTATTCCATAACCAAAGCTGAAGCGGATAGAATTACGAAGTTCATCCGCACTTTCTCCGAACATCGCGACAAGCACATGGGATGGATCGATGGATCCTGCTGTACAAGCTGAACCGCTCGATACAGAAAGTCCAGCCATATCCAAATTCACCAATAGTGCTTCCACGTCCGTCCCTTTGAAGCTGACGTTTAAAATATGCGGAAGAGTCGATTGTACATTCCCGTTAACTTGAAATGCAATTCCTTTGTCTTCCCAAGTGGAAATCATTATTTCCTTAAATTGTTGGTACAGTTTTCGTTTTTCATCCATTGACTGCTGTGCAATCGATACGGCCTCTGCGAAAGCAAGTACACTAGGTACATTTTCAGTACCCGCGCGACGTTTGCGTTCCTGTTGTCCACCAAAAAGCTGTGGTGATAATTTTGTGCCTTTTCGCTGATAAAGGAAGCCAATTCCTTTAGGACCATTGATTTTATGTGAGGAAACAGACAATAAATCCACATGAAGATCATCCACTGATATTGGCATCAATCCGTATGCTTGAACAGCATCTGTATGGAAAGTAGCCAGGTGGTGTTTCAACAATTCGCCAATTTCTGCAATCGGTTGAATGGCCCCCATTTCATTGTTTCCAAGCATGATGGTCACTAAAATGGTATCTTCACGAAGTGCTTGTTTAAAGTCTTCCACTGACACAAGTCCTCGTTCATTGACAGGTAAATAAGTCACGTCAAATCCTTCTTTTTCTAGCTTTTCACATGCATGCAAAACGGCATGATGTTCAATTTGAGACGTGATAATATGTGAGCCAAGAGATTTACGTGCATATGCTGTTCCGAAAATCGCCAAGTTATCCGCTTCCGTCCCGCCACTGGTCAAAATGATATCCTGATCTTTCGCACCAATGCTATTTGCCAAAAGCTCACGGGCTTGATCCAACTGTTTTCGGGCTTCTCGGCCAGTCGCATGGATACTTGATGGATTGCCATACGACTGTTCCATCGTGTGGACTAATTTCTCAATGACTTGCGGATGTACGGGAGAAGTAGCTGCATGGTCTAAGTAAATTCTATTCATGTCGAACTCCTTTTTAAAGGTTGTTCAAAAATCGTTTTTTGAACGCACACTTAAATGTAATACATGTATCCGTCATCTGATGACGTGTCACTAAATTTAGCTAAATCTTCAATCGTTGTAGTATCCAGAACGGTTTTTACGGCATCACGAATGCGAAGCCACAATTCTCGTTGAGGAGGAGCTTCATTTTCAATGCCTTCCACCGGTTGAATTGGTCCTTCAAGAACTCGGATGACATCCCCGGCAGAAATTAAATGAGGTGGCTTGGAAAGCATATATCCACCGTGTGCTCCGCGGACACTTTTAACTAAGCCCGAATTACGAAGCGGTGAAACCAATTGTTCTAAATAAGCTTCCGATAAATCATTGTCTGATGCTATTTGACGAAGAGGTACTGGACCTTCTCCAAATTGTTTGGCTAGCTCTATCATAATCGTTAATCCGTATCGACCTTTTGTCGAAATTCTCACGTTATTCACCCCGTATAATCCTTAAAATCATCTACATAGTATATCACATTTCCGACCAATCGCCTGTGAAATGACTTTTCTTCCGGCAACACGTATACTAGAGAACAAATGTACGAATTTAGGAGGTACTCATGATGCAAAACGAACCACTTGCTTATCGAATGAGACCGCAAAAATTGGATGAAATCGCTGGTCAGCAAGACATAATCGGAAAACATACACCTTTATATAAAATGATTGCGAACGGCCATGTCCCTTCAATGTTGTTATACGGTGAGCCGGGAATCGGCAAGACGTCCCTAGCTTATGCCATTGCCGGTACTAGCAATCTTCCATTCATCGCACTTAATGCGACACGCTCAGGCAAGAAAGATATAGAAGAAGTGGTGGCTGAGTCACGCGTGACAGGAAAAGTTCTGTTATTCCTTGATGAGATCCATCGTTTCAATAAATTGCAGCAAGACACATTGCTCCCCCATGTTGAAAGCGGCGCAATCGTATTGATTGGTGCCACAACGGAAAATCCATTTCATGATGTAAACCCGGCTATCCGTTCCCGTTGCGGAGAAATCAAACAACTGAAACGTTTGACGGCTGAAGACCTATTGGTATTGATACAACGCGCATTACATGACGACAAACGCGGCTTAGGCCGACAAAAGATTAATATCTCTGAAGAACAGCAAATGAAAATCGCAGAAGCGGCAAATGGTGATGCCCGAAAAGCTTTGACTCTGCTTGAATCTGTCGTTTCCGCGTCTGACGATGAAGATGGCGTGGTTGTAGTAGACGCCGCTTTGCTTCAAAATCTCGTCGATCGCATCGGCGTTTTCGGAGATAAAAAAGGATCGCATTTTTATAATTTGTTATCTGCATTGCAAAAATCCGTGCGCGGAAGTGATGTCAATGCGGCCATGTATTACTTGGCCCATTTACTTGAAAATGGTGATTTGGTAGCAGTCTCGAGACGCCTTCTTGTCATGGCATACGAAGATATCGGCGTTGCAAATCCAGCAGTTGGCGCGCACGTTCTTGCGAGCATCCAGGCAGCTGAACGGTTGGGGTTGCCGGAAGCTCGCATTCCGTTGGCAAATGCTGTCGTGGAAATGTGTTTATCGGAGAAATCCAATTCAGCTTATAAAGCAATTGATGCTGCCATTGCTTCCATTCATGCCGGAAAAGTTGGCGATATCCCGAGCCATCTGAAAGATACACATTATGCAGGAGCAGCTGCACTTGGACACGAAGGATATTTATATCCGCACAACACACCGATTGGATCATTTGGCGGTTGGGTCAATCAAACCTATCTGCCTGACAATTTGATTGGTTCGAAGTATTACAATCCGGTGCTCGCGGGCGAAGAAAAGAAACTTGCGGGTATTTATCAGAAGTTGGAATCATTTAAAGGAAAGAAGACCTGAATCGCCAGCGAGCGTTTCAGGTCTTTTTATGTGTTGTGGTGAAGAATTAGGAGGAAATTGGTTAGTTGCCCCTATAAACGTGAAAGTTGCCCCTTTGCGCTCGAAAGTTACCCCTATCCGCACAAAAGTTGCCCCTATCGAACGAATAGTTGCCCCTATCATCAAATTCAGCACAAGAAAAAAGGCCACCCCAGTTAAACTTGAAGGGTCGCCTTCGTAAATTAATTAGAACGTACGCGTTTTACCGGAATTTCTTTTGTAATATCGTTAATAACCCAGCTTGCTGCAACTAATCCGGCAACAGACGGTACGAATGCGTTCGACGATGGTGGCATTTTTGCCTTACGAATTTTCGCATCTGGCTTACCAACTGTTTCCACCACATCTTCTCGAACGACAATCGGGCTTTCGTCAGAAAAAACAACAGGAATTCCTTTATAGATTCCTTCTTTACGAAGTTTCGTACGAATCACTTTTGCCAAAGGATCCGTATGTGTTTTAGAAATATCAGCAATTTTGAAGCGTGTAGGGTCTGTCTTATTTGCTGCCCCCATACTTGAAATGACTTTGACGCCTCGAGCCAGACATTCTTTCATTAAATGGATTTTGTAAATGATAGTGTCAGAAGCATCGATGACGTAATCCAAGTTATGGCTGAAGAATTCTTCGTATGTTTCTTCTGTATAGAACATGTGTAAATCATGTACTTCACATGCAGGATTGATGTCCAAAATTCGTTCCTTCATTACTTCGGACTTCGAGCGTCCTACTGTTGATGTATAAGCAACCAATTGGCGATTGATATTTGTAATATCTACATTGTCTTTATCAACGAGGATGATTTTCCCGATGCCGCTTCTGGCACATGCTTCCGCAGCAAAAGAACCTACGCCTCCAACACCCAAAATAGCGACTGTCGTGTTTTTTAGCAGGTCGACACCTTCAGTACCTATGGCTAATTCATTTCGTGAAAATTGGTGTAACATATGATGTCCTCACAATCTATATCGTTTTAGTCGGGATTGTAATCATTAAAAACCCTCTAGCTTGAAGCAAGCTAGAGGGATTATTCATAATGTAGGACGAATCCCAATCGTGCCGTCATTATGAAGCGTATCGTTTTGAACCCGCACACAGCAGGTGGGTATCCACTTTACAACTTATAACGTCCCCTGGGGGCATGTTAGCCATTATAAAAGGAGGATTCCCGACGATATTATTGTTCGGTCAAAAGCGATTGGCAATTAACGAACACATCAGGATTCGTGTTACAAGTATCCTATCATATCTATTTTAGAAATTCAAGCCTCTTATTCACCTGATTTTAGATTTTTCTGAATACTGATTGCCAATGATAAATCTTTCAATTGTTCTTCCGAGACTGGGCTTGGTGCTTTTGTTAAAATATCGCTCGCACTCGCAGTTTTAGGGAAAGCAATTGTGTCACGTAAGTTTGTGCGGCCAGCTAATAACATAACTAATCGGTCCAACCCTAACGCAATACCACCGTGAGGAGGTGTTCCATACTCAAACGCTTCAAGCAAAAAGCCGAACTGAGCTGTCGCTTCTTCCTGAGAGAAACCAAGAATACTGAACATTTTTTCTTGCACATCACGTTCATAAATACGCAGTGATCCGCCACCTAGCTCATAGCCATTTAACACTAAGTCATAGGCTTGTGCGCGGACGCTTGCTGGGTCCGTATCCATTAATTCGATGTCTTCGACGAAAGGCATCGTGAACGGATGGTGAGCTGCATAATAACGGCCTTCCTGATCGTCATATTCAAATAACGGCCAATCAATAATCCATAAGAAAGCAAATTTGCTTTCGTCGATTAATTGGAGTTCTTTTCCTAACTTCATGCGAAGTGCACCTAAAGCATCGGCAACAACCGATTTTTTGTCAGCAACAAACAACAATAAATCTCCTGCTTCAGCGTTTAGTGTTTGAGCTAATTTCTCGCCTGCTTCTCCTTCAAAGAATTTAGCGATTGGTCCTTTCAATCCTTCTGCGTCGACTTTTAACCAAGCAAGACCTTTCGCACCATAGCGACCGGCAAACTCACCTAACGCATCGATATCTTTACGTGAATAGTTGTCAGCTGACCCTTTGACATTGATTGCCTTCACTTGGCCACCATTTTCAACGGCACCAGCAAATACTTTGAATGAAGAATCCGCAACCAATGCTGATACGTCCTGAAGTTCAAGACCAAAACGGACATCAGGTTTATCAGAACCAAAGCGATCCATTGCCTCTGTGTACTTCATGCGTCGGAAAGGCGTTTCAATTTCAATGCCTTTGACGTCTTTCATCATTTTCTTCATCATGCGTTCGTTCATTTCAAGAATTTCTTCCATTGACATGAAGCTCATTTCCATGTCGATTTGAGTAAATTCAGGTTGACGGTCTGCACGTAAATCTTCATCGCGGAAACAACGAGCAATCTGGTAGTATTTTTCAAAGCCTGACACCATCAGCATTTGTTTGAACAATTGAGGTGATTGTGGCAATGCGTAAAATTCCCCGTCATGCACACGGCTTGGTACTAAATAGTCACGTGCTCCTTCTGGTGTTGATTTCGTAAGGATTGGTGTTTCCACTTCAAGGAATGTTTCTTCATCCAGGAATCGTCGAATCGATTTCGTTACTTCTGAACGCATTTTAAATGTTTCATACATTACCGGACGGCGAAGGTCTAAATAACGATATTTCAATCGTAAGTCTTCACTGACATCTGTTTGGTTTTCAATCGCAAATGGTGGATTTTTCGCTTCATTAACAATGGTCACTAGATTTGCCTGAACTTCGATACGTCCCGTCACCATGTTAGGATTCACTTGTGATTCTTGACGGGCAACTACTTCCCCGCTCACTTCAACGACAAATTCATTTCGTAATTTGTCTGCGATAGCCAACGCTTCCTGGGAAATGTCCGGGTTGAAAACAATTTGTACGATGCCCGAACGGTCGCGAAGATCCAAGAAAATCAATCCGCCCAAATCACGTCTTTTTTGAACCCATCCTTTTAATACGACTTGTTGCCCAATTGCCTGTTCTGCTACTTCTCCACATGGATGTGTACGTTTTGTCATGCTAATTCCTCCATTGCTCTAGTTGCGATTTCTTCAAATTGTTCAACAATTTCATCTAATGCCAATTCCTGCTGCGTACCATTTGCTAAATATTTCAGTGAAACTTTGCCCGTTGCCAGTTCATTATCTCCGATAACTACTGAGAATTTTGCGTTCAGACGATCGGCCGATTTCATTTGCGCTTTCACTTTACGGTCTAAGTAATCCATTTCCGCTGAAATATTGTTTTGACGAAGTTGGGAAACGAATGAAACGGCTTTATCTTTCGCAGCTTCACCCATTGCTACCACATAAACGTCGAGTGAATCGTTATTTGTGTACGATTCACCTTCTGCTTCCAATGCCAATAATAATCGTTCGATACTCATACCAAAGCCGATCCCAGGAGAATCTGGTCCACCTAGGTCTTCGACTAACCCATTATATCGACCGCCTCCACAAAGAGTCGTTATGGCGCCAAAGCCTTCACCTTCACTCATGATTTCAAAAGCTGTGTGATTGTAATAATCAAGACCACGTACTAAATTCGGATCGAGTTCATATTTAATCGATAAAATATCAAGGTAGTGTTTTACTTTTTCAAAATAAGTCAGAGATTCTTCATTTAAGTAGTCCGGTAATTGAGGAGCTGTACCCATTAATGGATTCTCACGGTCTACTTTGCAATCAAGAATACGTAGCGGATTTTTTTTCAGACGGTTTTGACAGTCCGAACAAAACTCTTCGATGTGAGGAGCAAAGTGAGCAATTAATGCATCACGGTGAAATTGTCGGCTTTCTGTATCTCCTAAAGAGTTGAGAACCAATTTGATTTTCTTCAATCCTGCTTTTTTATAGACATTCATAGCAAGTGCCATGACTTCAGCATCAATTGCTGGATCTTTACTTCCGATTGCTTCAACGCCGAATTGTACGAATTGACGGTAGCGACCCGCTTGTTGACGCTCATATCGGAACATCGGACCCATGTAATATAATTTAACCGGTTGATTTGGCAGTCCGAATAATTTATTTTCTACAAATGAACGTACGACTGATGCTGTTCCCTCAGGGCGTAAAGTTAAGGAGCGATCGCCTCTGTCGGTAAACGTGTACATTTCTTTTTGTACGATATCTGTCGTATCCCCTACACTTCGCGTGAACAGTTCAGTATGTTCAAAAATAGGTGTACGTATTTCTTTATACTGAAACAACCGACACGTATCCCGAATTAATTCTTCAACTGCTTGCCATTTTTCTGTTTCACCTGGCAGTAAATCTTTTGTTCCTCTTGGCACATTAATCGACATATTAATGTCTCCTTTCATTGACAATATAAAAAGCTCCCGCCCCTTGCGCAAAAACGCAAGGGACGAGAGCTAATGTTAGCTTCCGCGGTTCCACCCTAATTGACACAAAAAACTTGTGTCCTCTCTAGTCCGGATAACGACCGGTTCCGTTTCCGCCTACTGCACCGCGAGGGTATTTCGACGAAAAACCTACCAAGTGTTGTTCACTGAGTGCTTCTGTAGGAAAGATTCCAGCCACGTCTTTCCCTCTCTTAACAGCGTATTAAACAGCTACTTTCTTGGTCATTGGCAATTTGTTTGATTCAGATTATACCTTATCTTAATGACTGTCGTTTGAGATGTCAACCTTTTTTCAGAAAGCTATAGTTTTTTCAGTCAACAGTCTTTACAATGTACAAAAGGAGGGATTTTATGACAAAATTTCAACTTCGACAAAATGTGCAAATTTTAGTAGTACTATTTTTATTATTATCTCTTATCCTACCTTCATCTATACAAGCTGAAGGTGAAAATGTCCAGTCGACTGTATCAAATTTACATTTACGTTCAGGACCGGGACTTGCCTATCCGATTATTGCTTCTATGAAAATGGGCGATCAAATGCTAGTTCTTGAACAACAGGGTGATTGGTTAAAGGTTCGTCGTGGTACTTCTGAGGGATGGGTTGCATCTTGGTACACGAAGCAATTGGGTGAAAAGAAACAAGCGACCGGACAACTTGTTGTTTCTAAAGTAGACAGATTAAATGTCCGTTCCCAACCTTCGATTGATGCAGCGGTCCTGGCAAAACTTTCTGCCGGCGATCAAGCGACACTGTTGACTGATCATGGAAAATGGGCTGAAATTTCCTTTAATCAAGTTAAAGGTTTTGTTGCGAAAGAATACATAACGGTTCAAACAAACGATACTAAGCCTACAAAGCAAGGCGCGACGAAAGAAAATCAGTTCGAAGTTTCAGTTGATAGTCTTAACGTCCGTTCCAAACCAGATTTAACAGCAAAAAAAGTTGCCAACATCAATAAAGGCGAACGATTTAAAATTATTGAAAAACAACACAATTGGGTGAATATCGAACTTTCATCTAATGAACGTGGCTGGGTCTATTCTTTTTATGGCACAATGACTGCAACTGCCAGTACTGCTTCTTCCGAGAAGCCGAAACAAGAACAAGGTAGTAAAAAAACGAAAAGCAAAAATATCTTTATCGTATACAATGGTACGAATTTGCGTTCCACCCCTGACACATCGGGTGAAGTCGTCTATCGTGCAAATGCTGGCGAATCATTTGAAACAACCGGACAAACTGGAGATTGGTATGAAGTAAAAACGCCAAATGGCACGAAAGGCTATGTTGCCAATTGGGTAATCTCTACCGATGCCTCTGAAAAAGAAACACACCAACAGAAATCAAAATCAAAACGTAAAAAAGGCACATTAAATGGATTAACCATCATTGTCGATCCTGGGCATGGTGGAAATGATCACGGCACTACAGGAGCCAGAGGAACGGATGAAAAAGGAATTACTCTTCGCACATCTGAACTTCTGGCAAGCAAATTACAGTCTGCTGGTGCCAATGTCGTCATGACACGTGATTCCGATGTCTATGTTGACTTGCGAAAACGCGTGGCTATCGGCCATCAACTCGCTGCAGATGCTTTTATCAGTGTTCATTATGACGCAACCGACAGCAGTGCGATTAATGGGTTCACTACTTATTACATGCATGGCTATCAAAAAGGACTTGCTCAAAGTGTACATCGATCCCTTGGGAACACAATTTCCTTGCGTGACCGCGGTGCTCAGCCTGGAAATTATCTTGTACTGCGAGAAAATCGTCAACAAGCGATCTTGATTGAACTTGGTTTCCTGAGTAATCCATCAGAAGAACGTGCAGTGACGACTGAACAATTCAGAGAACAAGCATCTTTGGGCATTTACAATGGAGTCGTCAATTATTTCGATGATCAATTAGAATAGCAAAAAGCTCGTCCAATAAATTTTGGACGAGCTTTTTTATCATTTCCTTAAAGAACACTGATATTTTTAA
Organism: Paenisporosarcina sp. P4_B8; assembly: GCF_056402175.1. Taxonomy (NCBI): domain Bacteria; kingdom Bacillati; phylum Bacillota; class Bacilli; order Caryophanales; family Caryophanaceae; genus Paenisporosarcina; species Paenisporosarcina sp. P4_B8. Next base: position 59,035 of record NZ_JBFUHX010000009.1, read on the forward strand.
TGCTTTCTGAACATGAGCAACGTTTGATGATTTCGTGGTCCACTATGATCCGCTTAACTGGTTCATTTGGATTTTCCAATAGTTGAATCATGCTTTTTGCCGCCTGATAGCCGATTTCGAAAATATTGATATCAACTGAGGTTAAAGGTGGATGGGACAGTTCAGTAAAAAGCACATTATTGAAGCTGATGATCGACATGTCTTCAGGGACGGAAATATTCATTTCCAACAATGTATTCAAAACGCCAAGTGCAATTAAATCATCAGCCACCACCAAAGCGGTAGGAGGTTCTTCCAGATTGATGAGCTTCCCAATAGCCTCTTGCCCACCTTCACGTAAAAACTGACTGTGTATAATATAATCGTCGTTGCTTTGAAGACCAGCTTCACCTAGAGCTTTTTCAAAACCTAGTAACCGCTCGACCGTCACCACGAAGTTCAGATCTCCGCCAATAAAACCTATTTGTTTATGCCCCAGGCTCAGCAAGTAACTCGTCGCTTCTTTTGTCGCTTTATAGTTATCGTTATCTACATATGTAATTTGCTCCACATCTTTAAACGGTTTTCCTATTACGACAAATGGAAAATTTCTTTCTCTCAAATAATTCAAGACTTTGTCTTCAATCCGGGAATATAAAAGGATGACTCCGTCAACACGGCCGCCCTGCACCATTTGTACAACCCCGTCAAAAATCTCTTCATCTGTATTTCCCGTATTGATCTGCAACGCATAATGTCGTTCATTAGCTCCGTCACTTAACCCTCTCAATACTGTCGGGAAAAATGGATTCTGGAAGAATACATCTGTTGAGTTTGGCAAAACCAATCCAATAACTCTTGTTGACTGATTGGCTAAACTGCGAGCGATAAAATTCGGATGATAGCCTAGCTCATCCATAGCAGCTCTTACTTTAATTTTAGTTTTTTCACTGATTCGAGGGTTATTCGCAATGACCCTCGACACGGTTGAAGGTGCCACATTTGATAGTTTGGCAACGTCTTTGATTGTGATGGCCAAAGCTCCTCATCCTCTCTTTAAGAACTTCATAACCATAATTCATATAAATCTATTATAACGATTGTTGACGAATTAATTTACAAAATAATTAATATTCAAGTGGTTATTTTTTGATTTCGTCTCATAAAGAACCAAAATCCAAAAATGTAGTTTGACCATAACCTTTGTGACGAGTAACCGCAGGAGCAGGTTTTTTGTCGCAGATTCCATCACTTTTAATAAAAACAGTAAACAAAGCTTATTTACAAAACCAGGGTATTAACCTTTTGTCCCGCCTGCTGTTAGACCAGATACGAAATATTTTTGGAACATCAAGAACAGAATCGCGATAGGAATTGCTACTAATACTGCACCTGCTGCGAACTTTGTGAATTCATTACCAAACTGCTTGGCCACCATTTCGTATAGACCGACGGCAAGTGTAAATTTCTGATCATCGCGTAGTAAAATCCGTGCGAGGATGAAATCACCCAAAGGTGCAATGAACGAGAACAATGCAACAACTGCAATGATTGGTTTAGCCAAAGGCATAACAATTTGGAAGAAGATGCGCATATGACCTGCACCATCCATTTTTGCCGATTCATCCAGTTCTCTTGGAATGGTGTCCAAATAACCTTTCATCAGGTACGTATTCATCGGTATTTGTCCACCAACATACACAAGAATTAATCCAATATGCGTATCAATCAAACCAGTACGGATGGCTAATACGAAAATTGCTATTAATGCTGCAAAGTTTGGAATCATTTGCAGGATTAGAAATGTCATCAAGCCGTTCTTTCTTCCATAGAAACGGTATCGTGAAAAGGCATAAGCTGTAAATGACACAGAGATAACCGTTAATACCATCGTTATGACACTTATTTTCATGGAATTCCAATACCAAAGAAGGTAATTGGATTTCTCTGTATCAAACAAGAAATCATAATGTTTGAATGTTGGATTATCGGGAAACATTTTTGATCCTGATAAACTTTGACCTGGATTTAATGAAGATCCAATAACCCATAGCAATGGATACACAACAATGACAACCATCGCTAAAATAGCTAAATAAGATAACGTGAGGCGGATGATTCTGCTTTTTTTATTACTCATGTTACATCATATCCTCCTCTTGGAAAGATTTCGTGCGTTTAAATTGCCATAACGCTACGGAGATGACAATGATTGAAAGGATCATGGTGACAGCAGCCGCTTTTCCGTACTGTGCACTGGTCATTGTCAGACGATAGATCCACGATATGAGGATATCGGTACCCCCGGCATTCTGGCTCGGAATCGCTGGACCTCCCCCATTGAACAGGAAAATAACGTTAAAGTTATTAAAATTGAATGTATATTGCGTAATGATAATTGGCGCCGTCGCATACAACACTAACGGCAATGTAATCGAGAAGAACTTTTGCATGATGGATGCGCCGTCCACATTTGCTGCTTCATACAATTCATCAGGAATGGATTGAAGAACCCCTGTTGTCATCGCAAAAATGAACGGGAATCCTAACCATGTCTGAATCATAATCAACGCAAATCTCGTCCACATTTCATTCGTCATCCAAGGCAACCCAGCTTCGAGCCCTATTAAAGGAAGGATGGATTTATTGATGACGCCGAAAGTTTCGTTGAACATACCCGAGAAAATCAAGATTGTGATGAACGATGGGACAGCCCAAGGTAAAATCATGATTGTACGAATGATTGCTTTTCCTTTCAAATCCTTTTGATTAACAAGAATCGCTAGGAAGATCCCTAAAGCTACTTGGAAAGTTGTAGCAACGAAAGTCCAGACAATGGTCCAAGCAAGTACAGCAAAGAATGTTTTTCTCCAAATGTCCAGTTTATAAATATCAATAAAGTTTTGGAATCCAACCCAGTCCACTAAATTTCCTGGTGGTGAATGGTACAAATCGTAATTGGTAAATGCCAAAAGTATGACAAATAATATTGGGAAAATAACAACAAAAATCAAGAGGAAGAATCCTGGTGAGATCATTAAGTAGGGAAATCCATTATTTATTAAGTTATGGTATTGCTGTCTTACCGAGTTTACCGATTCACCTAGATCACGTTTCTTCCCGTTATGGTACGCGTCATATAAATTAAATGCATATACACATAGACCCATGATCGTGATAATTAAAGCAATGATGCCATCGATTAACAGGAATACTGAATTGTCTAATTCAGCAATTTCCCCTAAAGTGACAATGCCCCAATAACCTACTCCTAAAAACTCAGAAAAAACGATGGCAAACGATGCCGCTAAAATTAAAAAGATCATTCCTTTAATAAATTGCTTATTGTAAAACTGTCCGAATCCAGGAACGATGGAGAGCAATGTGGCATTTCTTCGATGATGAGTAGCAGTTGTTAAACCTTCCATTCGGGCTTTAGCCTCCTTTTTCAGCATAGAAGAAAGTGTTGAGTATGTATCACAATCGGTAATTGTAGTTTTCAATACTTATAGTATGCTATTCGAAAAACTGAAATTAATAGGATAAATAAAAGGATAGGCAATACCCTCCGGAATGAAGGATACCGCCCATGTCTTTTTCCAGCATTTTGATACCAGCGTGATATGCTAACCAAGTCTCTACCATATCCACGATAAAAAGCTATGGCAGGTGGTTGTAACCGATTAACTTTCTCAGGCATCGGAGTAGATTTTGGGAGACACATTTAGCAAGTATTATTTCGCTGGGTGATTTGTTTCAATGTTAGTTTTGATAGATTTAACGGCTTCGTCCAATGCTGCTTGTGGTTCAGATTTACCTGTAGCCACAGTTTGAAGTGCAGAAGCCATTGGTCCCCAAACTTCGGCCATTTCTGGAATGTTTGGCATTGGCACTGCGTATTGTGATTGAACAGCTACAGCTTTAGCGCCTTCATTGTCAGCAATAATTGGATCTTCAACTAATGCTACGTTAGCAGGAATTTCTGAAACTGCTTCAAAACGAGCTTTCGAGTTTTCATCATTAGACAAGTGTTCGATAAGTTTTGTTGCCCAGTAAGGATTTTTCGTGAACTTCGTTACGTGCCATCCTTTAACACCCATGAATGTTTTAACATGCTCTCCGTTTGGAAGTGTTGGCATTGGAGCAATTCCGATGTCAACTCCTGCGTCTCTCATTGATTGGAATGCCCAAGGTCCGTTCATAACTGCAGCAACTTTACCTTCGTTAAATAGGCCGTCCATTGCAGCGCCGCCAGTTTCACCGATGATACCTTTAGGGAATAATCCTTCTGTGTACCATTTTTGAATGTATGCAGCACCTTCTACAGCGCCTTCATTGTTCAAGCCAATATCTTTACGGTCAAGACCTTCTTCGCCTTCGTTGAACACATATCCACCCATACCTGCAATCGCACCGTGTGCAAAGTAGAAGTTATCCCAAAGTGCAAGGAATCCGTAGTTTTCACCTTTTGTGAAATCTTTAGAGAATGTATAAAGCTCATCCATTGTTTCAGGAGCTTTTTCCATTAATGCTTTGTTATAAATAAATACTGGTGTTTCTGTTGCTTTAGGAAGACCGAAAAGTTTTCCATCATACATTTGAGCAGTAATAGAAGATTCGCTATATGTTTTTAATACTGAATCTTCAACTTTAATTTCTTGAATAAGTCCTTCAGTTACAACTTGACCGATTTGGTCATGAGGAAGAGTTACAACGTCTGGAGCATTTCCTGTTGGACCATCTAGACGTAATTGATCACGGATTTTATCAGCCATGTTCAACTCTTTAAATTCAACTTTGATACCATACTCTTTTTCGAAAGATTCGATAGCAGCTGGTAACCAGTCTTTTGACTTGTCAACATCTTCCCAGATTACAAGTTTCTCTGGTTTAGGCTCTTCAGCCACTTCTTTGCCATCTGAGTCTTTACCGTCAGTTTCTGGATTTTCTGCACGATCAGGTGCACAAGCGCCGAGCATTGCTAATAAAAGAACAAGCATCATTAATAATAAACTTTTCTTCATCATGACCCTCCTAATATCTTTTTGAACACTCACCTATACAACCGTTTGCACAAATCTAAAAACTCGTAAAAATGAAAACGCTATCATCTCTTTTTAAAAAAATAATGTTTGTCTTCAAAGGACCTTTTCCGAATCTTTTAAACTTGTGAAAGCGATTGCACAAATATATTCTTAATTATAATGATTGTTTCTAATTTTACAATAACTATTTTAAACAATCGTTAAAGGAAATTTTTTAGTTGACTGGATGTCACATTTTAGAAAAAATTTTTTCAGGGATTGAATTGACTGAATTGTTTTGTTAATCTGAGACGAAGTTTTTAAATTGGCTCTGTTAACTCTTTGTGCTGATTTTGAATTAAAGAGATAAAGATTCCCTTAATTTCAGCAGTATCTTTTATCAGAGCATATAAAATAAACATAAGGTGGTGTTGGAATGGAACGTTCGGCAATTTTTCACAGACCAGGGAATAATTACTCCTTTATTCTTGACGAGGGCACGCTTTGCATAAGGATTCGCACAAAAAAATCGGATGTTGAACGGATCGAGCTTATTTATGGCGATCCCTACATTTGGGAAAATGACAAATGGATTATTCAGCGAGCAGATGTATTCATATGCGCAACTGATGCATTGTTCGATTACTGGGAAGTAAATATCAGTCCCCCTCACCGTAGAATTCGGTACGGATTTGAACTGCACTCGAACGAAGAAACCTTTGTTTTATCGGAAAAAGGATTACATGAAGAAATCATATATGATTGTGGCTATTATTTCTGCTTCCCCTACCTCCATGAGTCAGAGCTGTTTGATTCTCCTGAATGGGTGAAAAATACAGTATGGTATCAAATATTTCCAGACCGTTTCTTCAACGGAAACAAATTAAACGATCCAAAAGACGTTCAACCATGGGGAGAAGCTGAACCATCAACCAACAATTTCTTTGGTGGCGATCTGCATGGTGTGGAGCAACAACTTGATTACTTAGAAAAGCTCGGAATAAACGGCATTTATTTTACACCCATTTTTACTGCACCATCCAACCATAAATATGACACCATTGATTATTTTTCTATTGATCCTCAATTCGGAACGAAAGAAGATTTCAGAAACTTGGTCGAGGCATGTCATGCCCGTGGAATCAAAGTGATGTTGGATGCTGTTTTCAATCATTGTGGTTACTACTTCCCTCCCTTCCAGGATGTATTGGAAAAAGGTAGGGATTCAGAATACGTAAACTGGTTCTATCCGCACAGTCTTCCCTTGCAGGAAGGAGATCGTCCAAATTACGAAGCATTTGCATTTGTTTCCCAAATGCCCAAATTGAATACACAGAACCCTCAAGTAAAAAAATATTTGCTGGATGTTGCTGCTTACTGGATAAAAGAATTCGATATTGACGGCTGGCGCTTGGACGTTGCCAACGAAGTGGACCACCAATTTTGGCGTGATTTCCGAAATGTCGTCCGTAACGAAAAACCTGATGTCTATATTCTTGGGGAAGTATGGCATGATGCCATGCCTTGGCTCAACGGTGATCAATTCGATGCCGTAATGAACTATCCGTTCGCTACTAATGTATTGCAACTACTGGCCAGTCAGACCATATCTGCTACTGAGTTTATGGACTCCATGACTACTGTTCTGCAAAGCTATCCAAATAATGTGATGAACGTCACGTTCAATTTGGTGGGCAGTCACGATACATCGAGAATACTTACGGAGTGTCAGGACGATGTAAAACGCGTCAAACTGATTTACTTACTGATGTATACATTCATGGGGTCACCTTGTATGTACTATGGGGACGAGATTGGCATGGCGGGTGGAAGAGACCCTGGCTGCAGAGCATGCATGGAATGGGTTGAAGAGAAACAGAATACGGACCTTCTAGCTCATGTGACAAAATGCATTTCATTACGAAAACAACATCCATTGCTCGCCAATGATGGTCATTTCCAGTTTATGAACTGGGTTGAAAGTAATTTTGTAGTTTACCGAAGATATATGGGTGACAGGAATATTTTCGTACTGATTAACCCTACAAATTCAACTCAGACTTATCACATTCCATATGAGATAAAAAACAACTCGTTGAAAAATCTATGGACAGATAAAAAAATAGTTACAAGCGAGCCATCACCACAAATTCAGCTAAAGCCATATGATTTTAAGATAGTGGAATTTTACATTGATTAATAAATGATTAAGTTAAATGTTTATCGTATATTTGCGCTAGCCGCACGTTTCGCATGAGCCAACAAGTATGAAAACCACATACTTGTGGGTCTCACGCTTCAAAAGTGCTGCTCCTGCGGTTACTCGTCGCCTAAAAGATTGCTCCTGCGGTTACTCGTCGCAAAGAATATGGTCAAATTACCTTTGACCATATTCTTTTTTGCGGCATGCTAGGCGCAAATGTACTCTCTTGCTTTTCAATATATATATCATTTTTTAATATGGCATTTCTATTGAGTTTGCAAAACGATAATAAAATCGTTAGGGAATCTGCGACAAAAAAACTCCAGTCATGTTATTCAACAATCGGGTGCTATTGCTGAATAACAACAACTATATTTTTAACCCCGTCCTAAATTTAGAACGGGGTTATGCTTGTTTGAGCTTTTAAAATTAAATAACTTTATTGTCTTTTTACAATTTTCTCGGTATTGTAGCGACAAATTAGGCTTTTTCTTCAAAATGCCAGTCAGTGGTCGGTGTATTCTAATAATAAATTATAGTCTAACTTTAACCTCAGTACCGTCCTTAGCTTTGACATCTACTAGCACGATCCCCTTATAATTTTCCAGTTCCTTGACGATAGGCTTTAGCGTCTTTTTGTCTATTAGTGGAAAGGTAAAGTCCAGTTTTTTTCTTTCGAAGTGCTCTTTTGTCCATTTGTTTGCATTTTGCTGAAAAAATTTTGAAGACAAAATTAAAATAACAATGTTTAAAATAGCATATGGAATTGGGATGGTAAACCGAACATCTTTTGCTTTCACTTTTACATGCATCATAAGTAAATCACTAATCAATGATGACCGAAACGGTATCCCCGTTTGCCGATTTGATATCAACAATTTGGCCATCTAATTCGTTTTCGATTGCTTCAATAATAAGGCTTATGTCTATATCTTTAATATATTTTTCCGATTGAGGAATACTCGCTGCGATGCTGTATCCAGCCATTAATACTACCTTGACAAGTTTTATAGGTAAATTTACCGTGACGTTATCATTTTCGGCTGATACAACACGAATTTTTAATGTTTTATCTAAATATTTAGTCGGTTTTTCAAAAAGCTTATTACCTGTTTCTTCTTTCTCTTTTAATATTTGAATCAGTTCTGATCCCTTATCTGCATCAATTTTCCCATCTTGAACCATTGTTAACACTCTTGTAATTTCCTCTTTCATATGATAAATTCCTCCCTATTCCTCTTTTAAGAGCTTAATGGCTTCTTCTGGTGTGATTTCGCCATTTTCCAACATGGTGACAACTTTTTTCTCGTCTACTTCATTTTTCTTCTTCTGCACATATCCAAGGGATGAAATGATGTCTGTTAGCTTGCCTCGAACCGTTGGATACGAAATCCCCAGTTCCTTTTCAACTTCTTTGATATTCCCTCTGCATGTTAAAAATACTTCCACAAAATGAAGCTGATCATTTGATAAGGATGCCAGCTTAGATAATTCAAACTCATTTTCGATCGTAGTGTGACAATGAGAGCAATGCAACTTTGTAATTTTCAATGTTTTACTGCAGACAGGACAATTTGTGATTACTTTATACGCCATAATGAAATTCCTTCCTTTTAGTTGATTCGATTATATAGCAAGGAATTAAAAATATAAATAATAAATTTAAATTTTTTTATCCAAAAAAATAAATAATATTAATTTGTTATTTAATATTATTAACCATTTTCATTATTCATTCAAGTATTATATTTACCATAATGGAGATTTCCTCTTGGGAAAATACCCAGTTACATAATGAGCACGATTACTTAGACTTTGAGATGCTGAAAAATAGCTTTTTACATAACAACTTACAGAAGGTAAATTCCCCCACATTACTAATTCCATTAATGCTGCAAATGCTCTATCAATGGAATCTGTTCTGTACCCCTAATCCCCCTTGCTGTATCATAGATTCACTTGTTATTCGAGATCTACATCCGAGAAAGCCTCAAATGTGTTTCTGCAAGTATGGGGTGGACAGTAGTTATGCATTCTCTAACTAAGCCAAATAAAAAAAACACCCTTTTCAACTACGAACCATATGATATGGTTTCGTATTGATAAAGGGTGTTTTCTATTTACTTTGATTCCACAATCAATGTCACGGGACCGTCATTCGTTAAAGATACATCCATCATTGCGCCAAAGACACCTGTTTCGACATGTAAATTCAATTTACGAAGTTCTTCGTTAAATAAATCCCAAAGCGGCTTCGCGATATCGGGTTTGGCCGCTTCACTGAAGCTCGGTCTTCTGCCTTTTCTTGTATCTCCATAAAGTGTAAATTGGGAAACGGATAAGATAGAGCCACCTGCTTCAAAAATGGATAGATTCATTTTCCCGGTTTCATCTTCAAACAAACGAAGATTTGCCACTTTTTCGGCTACATATCGAACATCTTCTTCGGTATCTTCATGGGTGATGCCCACGAGAAGAACCAAACCTTTATCGATTTGCCCGGTGACTTCCCCATTAACTGTAACTTTTGCCTCTAAACTTCGCTGTATTACAACTTTCAAAACTAAACCCTCAATTCGTCATTCGTTGCACGGAATGAATATCTGGAATTTGTTTAATACGTTCAACAATTTTGTGTAAATGTGCAATATTTGTAATCATAATGGTCATATTGATGGTAGCTATCTTATCGCGATCTGCTTTACCACTGACTGCTGAAATATTAGTTTTCGTTTCATTCACCACTTGCATCACTTCGTTCAATAAACCAGGACGATCGAATGCGGAAATTTCAATATCGACTTGATATTCCTTACGCGTCGCCGTCGTTGGCTGACCCCACTCAACGTCAATTAAACGTTCATTCCCTGTTGCATCCTGCACATTCGGGCAATCGTCTCGATGGACTGAAACCCCACGGCCTTTTGTAATAAAACCGACGATTTCATCACCCGGAACCGGACTGCAGCAACGGGATAAGCGAATAAGCAAGTTGTCTATTCCTTTGACAATAACACCTGATTCGGTTGCTTTTCGAATAGTTGGCGTGTGCATTTCTTTAGTGATTTTCTCTAAAGCTTCTTCATGATCACGTATCTTACGCATTTTCTCTGCCAGACGGTTCACTACCTGCTGTGCAGTAATGCCGTTAAATCCAACTGCTGCATACATATCTTCTTCGCTCGTGAAATTGAACTTTTCACATACGCGTTTTATATTTTCATTCGTTAATACTTCTTTAATATCAAACTCTTGTGCTTTTATTTCTTTTTCTATCATTTCATGACCTTTATGGACATTGTCATCACGAACTTGTTTTTTGAAGAACTGCTTAATTTTATTTTTGGCTTGTGAGGATTGGGCGATTTTCAGCCAATCTCGACTAGGGCCAAATGATTGCTTGGAAGTTAATATTTCTACGATATCACCTGTTTGCAGCTTCGTATCAAGTGGCACCATTTTTCCGTTTACTTTTGCACCGATTGTCTTGTTACCGATTTCGGAATGCACGCGGAAAGCAAAATCAATGGGAACCGAACCTGCAGGCAGCTCCATTACATCACCTTTTGGAGAAAATACATAAACCATATCCGAGAATAAATCGAATTTAAGAGATTCCATAAATTCTTCTGCATTCGAGGACTCATTTTGGTACTCCAAAATTTCCCTGAACCATGTGAGCTTCGAATCAACCGATTTATTAGAAGACTCCACTGTTTTGCCTTCTTTGTATGCCCAATGTGCAGCAACCCCGTATTCAGCGATGCGATGCATCTCTGCTGTTCGGATTTGTACTTCCAAAGGATCACCTTGAGGACCGACGACCGTTGTATGGAGTGACTGATACAAATTTTGTTTTGGCATGGCAATATAATCTTTGAAACGTCCAGGCATCGGCTTCCAAAGTGTATGGATAATGCCTAGAACTGCGTAACAGTCTTTGATACTTTCGACTGTTATTCGTACGGCAAGCAAATCATAGATTTCGTTAAACTGCTTGTTTTGCAGGACCATTTTTTTATAAATACTGTAAATATGTTTTGGTCGGCCATATAAATCCGCTTCGATTTCAACGTCTTCAAGCTCACTTTTAATATCGACCATCACATTGTTCAAGTAGTCTTCACGCTCATTGCGTTTTCGTTTCATCAAATTCACGATGCGGTAGTATTGCTGGGGATTTAAATAGCGCAACGAAATGTCTTCAAGTTCCCATTTGATCGTGGAAATCCCAAGTCGGTGTGCCAGGGGAGCGAAAATTTCCAGCGTTTCACTTGCTTTAAGCCTTTGCTTTTCAACAGGTTGGAATTTCAATGTGCGCATATTGTGCAATCGATCAGCCAATTTAATTAAAATGACACGAATGTCCTGTGCCATCGCCACGAACATTTTGCGGTGATTTTCCGCTTGCTGTTCTTCTTTCGACATGAATTTAATTTTACTTAACTTGGTGACACCTTCCACCAACATCGCCACTTCTTCACTGAATTCGCGAACGATGTCATCTCTATGGATATCCGTATCTTCTACGACATCATGTAAAAAACCTGCAGCTACTGTTGCAGGATCCATTTGAAGTTCTGCCAATATCCCCGCCACTTGAATCGGATGAATAATATAAGGCTCTCCTGATTTTCTGAACTGTTCTCGATGAGCATGCTCCGCCATTTCATACGACTTTTTGACAAATTGCACGTTTTTGTCGTTCATGTACGTAGCGACAATTGCGAACACTTCTTCAGCTGTAAATATTTGGTCTTTCGCCATGTCGAATCACTAGACTCCATTCACTTTCGAATATATGTAAAGACTATTGTATATTAGATAAACACTTCTTGCACCCTAAATGCTACAAGATATTGTCTTTTATTATATGGTCATTCAAAAAATCAACATACTTTTTAATAAAAAAAAGATGAACTTGATTAGTTCATCTTCTTTCAACCTTAATATTGCATCAAAGTGCAAATGTCGTAGCCCTTTAATTTTTCGCGTCCATCAAGGTAAGTTAACTCAATTAGGAATGCACATCCCGCAACCACTCCACCCATTTGTTCGATGAGTTTGATTGTTGCTTCGACCGTTCCACCCGTTGCAAGCAAGTCGTCGCAAATCATGACACGTTGACCCGGTTTAATCGCATCTTTATGCATCGTCAGGACGTTCGTTCCATACTCAAGGTCATATTCCGCACGAATTACTTCACGAGGTAATTTCCCTTCTTTACGAACAGGAGCAAACCCTTTACCCATCGCATAAGCGACCGGACAACCGATAATAAATCCGCGTGCTTCAGGACCAACTATCATATCTATGTTCTTTTCTTTCGCATATTCCACGATTTGATCAGTTGCATATTTATAAGCTTCACCATTATCCATGATTGTTGAAATATCTTTAAAACGGATACCTGGTTTCGGCCAATCTTCCACTATTGTTACATATTGCTTTAAATCCATACTTGCTCCTCCTCAGGAACGGTCTGCTCGGCTAAGCGGGCATCAAACCATTGTCTTAATTCCATATATGGCGCATATAAAAGCTTTTGTTCAAGCTGCATTTTTTTCTCGCGCATTTGATATATCGTCGACTCTGCAAGGTCGCGTTTATTCACTGTTTCCTGCAGGTCAATTCGTCCACTGTTTATTTTAACAAAACCAAGGTCAAAAAACACCTCTGTCATGAAAAATAATGTACTTTCGCTCCATCCTTTATGTTTGGCAAGATCTTTCGCGTGTTGTTGCAAATCGAATGAAGGACGTTTAGCCAAAAATCCATAATACCATTTAAAGTGATCGCGGCTAGGCATTCCTTCAAAATAAGTGGATTCTGGAGCATAAAAATGAGCATAAATCCGTTTCGGTTGTACATGTGTCAAAACAGTTTCCAATACTTCTTCCTGTTCCGGTATATCAAGCAGAACGATATATGGTTTCGCGTCCGGTAAAGACTGTGCTTTGGAAATCAACTTAATATCAACATTCAATAACGATTGAAAATGATGAACAGTTGATTGATGGAACGCAAGATACAAGGTATTGTCAGGCTGAATCATCTGATGCCATCTATTTACTTGTCGAATCCCACGTATGTCATATAGTTGCCATTCATCCGTTTTCGCATCTTCGATCATGAATTGCGGTTTCTTGCGACCGTTCCACTCATTGATTTGCAAGTCCCCAATAAATGACACAGCGACTCCTGGCGTCATTTCATCTGCCAGATGGCCTTTACTGAAGCCAACAGCATCGAGCGTCAGTGGACCATCAGCGAGCTCCATTTTCACATGATTTTGATTCGCGCCTATTTTTCTCATGGACGAAATATTGACGTTTTCAATACAGTACATCGGCTTAGGAAAATCCATACCGAACGGGCCCAGTTGTTTCAGTGACTCAATTGTCGACAAATCAATTTCTTCGAGGTTGATGGAAATATCGATCTGTTGAACAGGTAGTAAATCTTCTTCTGTTAATGACTGTTCGGCTTGCTCTAGCAATCTAGTACGCAAATCCGTAACTTTTTCTAATGGCAGGGTCATACCCGCTGCCATTGGATGTCCTCCAAAATGAGGCAAAATATCACGATTTTTAGCAAGTTCATTATATAAGTGGAAACCCTCAATACTTCGTGCGGAACCTTTAGCAATTCCCTTTTCTGAATCGAGACCCAGAACAATTGTTGGGCGGTAATACTTTTCAACCAAACGGGACGCAACAATTCCAACTACTCCAGGATTCCAGCCTTCTTTCGCCACGACAATCACCAATGGATTTTTTCCAATATCACCTGATTCCACCATCGCGATGGCTTCTTCGGTCATTTGGCTGACTATGCCTTGTCGTTCTTTATTATGCGTGTCCAATACTTTCGCAAGGGATGCCGCTTCCACAGAATCTGTTGTCAAAAACATATCGACGCCTGGACCTGCATCTGCCAATCGACCTAATGCATTTATGCGTGGACCGAACATAAAGCCAATTGTCTCTTCGTTGATTTGGTTTTGTTCAGTGCCTGCAATCTGACACAGTGCCTTGATTGCCGGTCTTTTTGACATCCGCAATTGCTTAATGCCTGCTTGTACAAAGTATCGATTTTCATCGTGCAAAGAAACCAGGTCGGCTATTGTTCCGATTGCAACAAGTTCCAACAGTTCTTTCGGCACTTCACCGAGTAAAGCATGTGCCACTTTAAAGGCTACACCGACACCCGCTAGTTCTCCAAAAGGATAACTTCCCAGAGGATGTCTTGGATGAATAATGGCATCAGCAGGTGGTAGGATCTCACCTGCTTCATGGTGATCGGTTACAATAACGTCCATACCTAATTCCTTGGCTAATTGAATTTCATTGATGCCTGAAATTCCGTTATCCACCGTAATGATGAGACTCACACCATCTTCAAATGCTTCTTTAAATAATCGTTCACTCGGACCATAGCCATCAACAAATCGATTTGGAATGGCAAACATTACATTGGCATTCAGTTGTTGGAGTGCAGTCATCATGACAGAAGTACTCGTCACGCCATCTGCATCGTAATCGCCGTATACCAAAATCATTTCCTCATCGGCAATTGCTTTTTTAATACGCTCCACTGCTTTATCCATATCGTGCAATAAAAACGGATCATGCATGGATGATTCGTCCATATGTAAAAACGCTTTCGTTTTGTTGACATCAGAAAATCCGCGAGACGCTAGAAGTTTCGCAGATACAGTCGGTAAATTCAATGCTTCTTTTAAATGTTGAACGATTTGGTCATCTGGTCTTTCCATACGCCATCTCTTTTTTGATTCAATCATCTTTAGTCACTTCCTCATAAATACCATTATAACGTATCTCGTTAGCTCTGTAATTCTTCAACTATCTTACGTTTAAATATGATGTTCCAACTAAACCTCTAACTAGTTGGAAACAACAAAAAAAGCACTCATAATGAGCGCTTCATTCAACTTAACTAGTGGAACGGACATCGGCTTTTGTATCATTTTTAATATCGCGTTTGCTAATCGGTGGGAGTACTTTAGTTTCACTATCGGTATCTTCATTAGCCAAATGTGCATCCTGGTAACGAACAGGTACATTTTTGTTTAAAGCCGAGATTTCATTTTGCTGTGCCGCAATCAGTGATTCTTTTACTGTATTATCTTTCTCCAGCTGCTTCACACGACGCTGAAATACGAATGAACGGAAAATGGCGACTGATCCACTCACTAGTGCTCCTAATAAGGCTGACACTAAAATAACTAAAATGAGTGGCCATTGGGCGGTGCCGAAGACGTAATTGACCGGTACCGTATCCACATTGACGACTGCAAAAATGGCAACAACCACTGCAAAAATAAGTGCAAATAATAAAGACCATTGAAATTTCATCCAGTTCCCTCCTCAGTATTCAAAATATTGGTTGTTCCATAATACACAAAAAAAAGGAACAGAGCATAGTTATCTATACCCTGTTCCTCATTATTTATAAACTTTACGTGCTTATTATACGACAGGCTCGTCAGAACCCCATTTTTTCTTGTTCTCATCTTCTTCAACATCAATTGTTCCACGTTTTTTCAATTCGCGTTTTTTGAACACGAACCAAAGCTGTGCAGCGATGAAAATTGAAGAATACGTACCGGAAATTAAACCGATAAATAAAGCCAATGAGAAATTACGAATGGATTCTGCACCGAATAGCAATAGTGCGACTACAACCATGACAACCGTTAAAACCGTGTTAACGGATCGTCCAAGTGTCTGGCGAAGTGACTTGTTAACAATCGTTGCAAGTTCTTCTTCTGTCTCGATTTTCTTCGAACGTTTCATGTTTTCACGAATACGGTCAAATGTCACGATTGTATCATTAATCGAGTAACCTACAATCGTTAAGATTGCCGCAATAAAGGTAATATCCACTTCCAAGCGGAATATACTGAATACCGCTACCATGAAGAATGCATCGTATAAAAGAGTTAATATTGCTGATATCCCCATTTTCCATTCAAATCGGAATGCCGTGTAAATGATAATCCCAATAGAAGCGAAAATTAAGGCTTTAACTGCATTTTTTGCAAGTTCTTTTCCGACAGTCGGAGATACCGTGCTGATGTTTGGTTCAGCACCATATTCATCACTGATTGTCGCTTTCAATTTATTGATTTCTTTCTGGGAGAAATCTTCATTATATCGAATAACGCCAATTTCTTTTTTATCACCTGAAATGACAATATCTTCAGAAGGATGATCAATCGACTCTAAATAAGTGATTAATTCCTCTTTTGTCAAAGAATCTTCAGACAGGATTTCAACTCGTGTACCACTTGAGAAATCAATACCTAAGTTCAAGCGGAAAATCCCAAGTAATATCATCCCAATTGCAAGGAAAGCAAGGGACGCTGTAAAGAATTTTTTACGTGATTTAACAAAATCAAATCGATCAAATTTTGTTGGCAAATCCAAAGCACTATAATTTTCATCAGCATGATGAATCGCTGATTTATTGACCCCAAATAACCATGGCTTGCTATCGAAGAATCCACTATTTACAAGTAAGCCTAAAAGTATTCGTGATCCCCATACAGCGGTAATGAAACTAACTAAAATACTGATGATCAATGTAATCGCAAAGCCTTTAACAGAACTTGTCCCAAAATAGAACAATACGGCAGAGGCTAATAAAGAAGTGATATGGGAGTCAAAAATAGCAGAAAACGAATCTTTTGCACCATTTTTAAATGCTGCACTAATAGACCTACCAATACGTATTTCTTCTTTTATTCGTTCAGCTGTAATGATGTTTGCATCTACTGCTATACCGATTCCCAGGATAATCGCTGCGATACCTGGCAAGGTTAAAACTCCATTGATCAGTTCAAAGACCAATAAATTTAAATAAACAAACACCGCTAATGTTATTACTGCAACCAAACCTGGAAGACGGTAATAAAGAAGCATAAATAAAGCAACTAATATAGTCCCTACTACTCCAGCAAAAATCGTAGATGTCAGGGCTTTTTCACCGAACTGGGCTCCAACTGAAGTTGAATATTTTTCTACCAATTTAACCGGCAATGCACCTGCATTTAATACGCCTGCTAAACTTTTTGTCTCTTCAACTGTAAATGAACCACTGATTTGAACATTATTTGAATTGATTCGTTCATCCACAGTAGGACTTGAAACAAATTTAGGTTTTTCTTTCGTCATTTCTTTAGCGAAAGAATCCTTTCCTTCTTCAAAGTCCAACCAGATAACCAATAAGTTTTGACCAACTGGTTTTTGACTGATTTCTTGAGTCACTTCTGCAAATTTAGCAGGATCTTTTAGTTCTAGTGTGACCATCGGACGATTTTTATCATCAAATGTCGCCTTTGCTCCACCTTCTTTTAAATCAGAACCGTCCAACATTAAATTGTCTTCAACATCACGGAAAGTTAAATTCGCTTGCGTTGATAACAATTCACGCGCGGATTCTTGATCTTCAACCCCCGCAAGTTGTACACGAATACGATCTTCGCCTTCAACTTGAATGACCGGCTCACTGACTCCTAAAACATCTATACGGTTTAACAGAGCTTCCGCAGTATCAGCAAGCACATCTTCAGTGATTTTCTGATCTTTCTCGTCCTTCAATGGTTGAACTTCATAGAGAACTTCAAAACCACCCTGTAAATCTAATCCTAGTTTAATATTGCTGACAACCGATTGAGCGGTTGTACTGATGGAAGCCGCAAATACTACGATGAGTAATAAAAATGCGATTATTCGGCCTCTGGTTTTCATATGTAAACTTCCTCCTCAACTTGTCAAATGGCAATCTAAAATCACCACTCTCGAAAAAAGCGCAACATGATTATTATGAAACACGTCACGCCACGTGTCAAATGTCCTTAAGATTCTGACGATTTAGCTATAACAATGCTTGACTTTGATGCTTTAACATTCGGTTTCAATAGGTCCTGAAGATCTCCTTGATTGAGTTCCGAGAACCAATTTGAAGTTCTGAAGTCTTCAATTTGAGTGTGTGTCATGTACTGTGCGGGCGAAGTCTCCAATATATCATTTACCAATTCAGAGACTCGCATTTCCTGAATGTCACGTTTTCGCCATTTTTTATTAATACAATAATTCCAGACATCCGCTTCCGTGACAGAGTTGTAACTATACACCCGAAATTCGGCAACTTTACTTTCCAATGCGGGTCGCACAAGTTCAAATAATTCTTCATACTTAACACTCATTGAAACACTTCCCTCTTCTTCGGTTTTAAGCATCGTTATTTTCGCATACGAATATTGTATACGAATTTCTTTGACTTGAGAAGGAAGTGGCATAATTGTCGACATTTTTACGTGGAACGATGGTATTAATGGGCGCTGTTTTTTTATCGAAATTGTTTGGCTTTGTTTTTCGCATTCAGTTTGTGCGAATCGCAGGTGAGGAAGCAGTTGGTATATATTCAGCTGCTTACCCAGCGTTTATTTTTTTCTTATCGTTAATCCAGCTCGGTTTGCCAATCGCTGTTGCCAAAATTACCGCTGAGTTGTATGCAGGGAAAAAGCATGCCGAGATACAGGCTCTCATGCGACAAGTGTGGAAATTAACTTGGGTTTCCATCATTCTTTTCGGACCACTCTTATACTTTACGGTTCCATTTGTTGCAACGAACCTGATGGAAAATGAAGCTATGAGCCAAACTCTTATTATCGGCTTATTGACGATTCCGATCGCCGCTTTTTCAGGTGTACTCAAAGGTTATTTCCAAGGACTCGCCAAAGTAGAGGAAACTGCCTGGTCGTCTTTGATTGAGCAATTCTTCCGCATTGGACTTGTCACGTGGCTATTGCCATATGTGGTCAATCAATCAAGTCCGGCAGCAACTGCGGCGGCAGCCATGACAATGGCTCTGATTGCGGAACTCGTTTCGTTCCTATACTTGTGGTGGAAATACAAGCGAGTAAAAACAATAAAAGAAAATAAAGTTAATTATCCCTCTTCACCTATTTTACAGATAGCATTGCCTTCTGCAGGCAGTCGATTGTTCGGATCTTTCACATGGTTTTTGGAACCGATTGTTTTTATTAAGGCACTTTCAGTCGCAGGAATCGGGGCGGTGGCCGCTACCAATTTATACGGTATGATCTCGGCAGTCTTTATCCCGTTGCTGTTATTCCCTGCGTTTATTCCATACGCCTTGTCCATTGTGTTGGTCCCTGCTGTCAGTGACGCGAGAGCACGCTCCAACCGTTCGATGCTTCAGGAGCGTGTATCACTAGCCATGCGGGTGTCAGCCATTACCGGATGTTTTGCTGCAACTATTTTTTATTTGCACGGTGAACACATCGTCCGCGTGCTCTTCCATGTAACAGAAGGAAAAGGTTACATGGCTCTACTTGCACCTGTATTCTTTTTCTATTACATCCAGAGTCCGCTCCATGCCATCCTACAAGCGATGCATGAAGCAAAAGCTGCTATGATGAATTCAATTTACGGTGGACTAGGAAAATTATTTGTCATGTTTGTATTGGCTTCCCAACCTGGTGTGGAAGAAAAAGGTGCGATTTTAGCCATCGGTTTCGGTGTTTGTTTAACGTCATTCTTACATATGGCAACACTCAGACAAAAAAAAGAAGCCGGCATTGGCTTCACGTTTTTCGCACTTCCCTATCTGCTGTTTATCATTGTAACGATTCTTCGTCCAGTCATCTGGCCTTTAGGTGAAATGCCTTGGTTGGCTGATAGTATGGTGACGGCAGCATTGATATTCCTCGGACTGCTTGTATTTGGTCAGCTTCAAATCTCAGATGTCCGTCTCCTTCGTAAGCTTATAAAGAAGACTTAAATCGCTCTCTCATTTGCACATATAATTTTTCCCGTTCATAACTACAATAGAATACGGTTCTGGGATCATGAATATGGATTTTTTGTAATTCATCGAGCAACCATTCTTTATCCTGCTGGATCAGATCGAGATGGCTTTCCTGTATATCTCCATCGACGATAAGTGGCAACACTGGATGATCGCCATCATTTTTGAAGACGGATAAATTTCCCGATGGCTCCAGAAATGCATACGACACATCTTGAATCGATCCAATCTGCTGTTCACGAAGCTGCTGGAATAAGTCATCCAAGTTGTAGCGGTGTTTGCGCATTTCTGATTCAATGATTTCACCGTTACGTATAATAACCGAAGGATCTCCATCAATCAAATCACGGATTTTCTTGCTTTTCAATGACCAATAAGATGCTCCGATTTGAATCAAAAGTAAAAGAATCATGGGCAGAATGGATTCAAACAAACTGCGTTTCGGGTTATCGATTGCAAATGAAGCAACATCTGCAATCATGACGAAAATGACTAAGTCCATCAAGCTTAATTCGCCGACTTCCCGCTTACCCATGATTCTGAAAATAAACAATATTAGCATGTAGAGAAAAATGGTTCTCCATGCTACAACGAATAAATCACTCATACGCATCCCCTTTTTCTATTGAGTATGAGAGAAAAAACGAAGCAATATACAAAAAAACCTGTTTTCCTTTAAAGGAGAACAGGTTTTGTTTTTTACATTTTATAGTGCTGGAGAAGCGTCCAAGATGCGAGCGATAGCCGCACGTTCGAACTGAAGACGAGTGCCGTCTGCTACTGTAACAAATACAGTTGCATCATCCACTGCATCTACCAACGCGTGAAGGCCACCCACTGTTACGATACGATCCCCACGTTTTAAACTAGATTGCATAGAAGCTGTTGTTTTTTGACGTTTTTGTGCTGGACGGATGATGAAAAACCACATCACTACGAACATCAAAATTATAGGCGCTAAGGCCATTAATTGATCCATTATTTTATTTCCCCCTTTCTCTATATAAGCGCATGTCCAAAAAGAAGCATTGAAATACAAACTTTTTAAACAACCTTTACATTAAGTATACAAGAATCAGAAATTTTTTGCATTCGGTTTGTTGTATCCGTACTGTTCGAAGAACTCCTCACGGAAATCTCCAAGACGATCTTCACGAATTGCCTGACGAACTTGTTTCATCAAATTCATCAAGAAATGCAAGTTGTGATAGGAAGTCAAACGAATCCCAAACGTTTCTTCCGCTTTGATTAAATGGCGGATATACGCACGAGAGTAGTTTTTACATACGTAACAATCACAGTTTTCATCGATTGGTCCGAAGTCACGGGCATATTTAGCCCCTTTGGCAACTAAACGGCCGTTACTTGTCATCAATGTACCATTACGAGCAATACGCGTTGGCAACACACAGTCAAACATATCAACACCGCGAATGGCTCCGTCGATTAGAGAATCCGGTGAACCGACGCCCATTAAGTACCTTGGTTTATCAGAAGGCATGAATGGTGTCGTGAATTCAAGTACACGATTCATGATGTCTTTCGGCTCCCCTACAGACAATCCACCAATTGCGTAGCCCGGGAAATCCATTGAAACAAGGTCAGCGGCACTTTGACGGCGAAGATCTTCATATTCCCCACCTTGGATAATCCCGAATAATCCTTGGTCTTCAGGACGCGCGTGTGCGTTCAGACAGCGTTCAGCCCATCGAGAAGTACGTTCTACACTTGATTTCATATATTCACGTGTTGCAGGGAATGGTGGGCACTCATCGAATGCCATCATAATATCGGAGCCTAATGCGTTTTGTATTTCCATCGCTTTTTCAGGACTTAGGAAGAGTTTATCACCGTTCATATGATTACGGAAATGAACGCCTTCTTCTTCAATTTTACGGAACTCGCTTAAACTGAATACTTGGAAACCACCGGAATCCGTTAAAATCGCACGGTCCCAGTTCATGAATTTATGCAGTCCGCCTGCTTCTTTAATAATTTCGTGGCCTGGACGTAACCATAAATGGTACGTATTACTCAAAATGATGCCGGCTTCCATCGTTTTCAATTCTTCAGGAGACATTGTTTTAACTGTCGCTTGTGTACCGACTGGCATAAATGTCGGTGTTTCAAATGAGCCGTGAGGTGTATGAACAATACCTAAACGCGCTCCTGTTTGTTTACATGTTTTAATTAGTTCGTATCGAATCGCTGTCATGCACGAACTCCTTTCTGATTTGCGGACGGGCGAATAAACATCGCGTCGCCAAAACTGAAAAATCGGTATTGATGGTTAACTGCCTGCTTATAAGCATTCAGAATTTTATCTCGTGATGTCAGTGCACTGACCAACATCACAAGCGTAGATTTCGGTAAATGGAAATTTGTAATCAAGCCGTCAATGCACTTAAATTCATAGCCTGGGAAAATGAAAATCGATGTCCATCCGTTATCTTCCTGCAATTGGCCATTAAATTTATTGGCTACCGTTTCAAGCGTACGTGTAGAAGTAGTACCAACAGAAATGATGCGACCGCCTGACGTTTTAACACGGTTAATTGTATCTGCTGTTTCTTGTGACAATCGATAAAATTCCGAATGCATTTCATGGTCGTCTATCGAATCGACACTGACAGGTCTGAACGTTCCAAGACCAACATGAAGTGTGATGAACACTACTTCCACGCCTTTTGCACGAATTTCATTTAATAAGTCGTCGGTAAAATGAAGTCCGGCTGTGGGAGCTGCTGCTGAACCTCGTTCTTTTGCGAAAACTGTTTGATAACGGTCTTTATCATCAAGTTTTTCGCGGATGTATGGTGGCAACGGCATATCTCCGAGCTGATCGAGAATTTCATAAAAAATGCCGTCGTAAGTAAATTTAAACAGACGTCCACCGTGGTTGGCTTCTCCGACACATTCTGCACGCAACAAACCTTCACCAAATGACACGACCGTGCCAATTTTAACACGTTTTGCAGGCTTCACAAGTGACTCCCACACATCTTCTTCCGTCTGTTTCAACAATAGAAGTTCAATGTTAGCACCGGTCTCTTCTTTTACACCCATCAGTCGTGCAGGAAGAACGCGTGTATCATTAAGGACTAGGCAATCTCCAGCCTGAAATTCATCTACGATATGCTTGAATGTATGATGGGTGACTTCCCCACTGTCTTTATCCAAAACTAAAAGCTTGCTCGATGTTCGGTCGGCAAGCGGCGTCTGTGCAATTAATTCTTCTGGTAAATAAAAATCAAAATCTTCTACTTGCATGATTATACTTCCTTTAATCTTTATTCCTCAAAATATGGGAGGTTAAAATGGTCATACGCGAGTTTCGTTACTACACGCCCTCGAGGGGTACGTTGTAAGAAGCCGATTTGCAAAAGGTACGGTTCATAGACATCTTCTATAGTTGCCGATTCTTCACCGATACTTGCAGCGATGGTGTCGAGACCAACAGGGCCACCACGAAAACGTTCGATCATGCCCAAAATCAATTTGTGGTCAATATGGTCAAGACCAAGTGCATCTACTTGCAACAGTTCGAGTGCCTCCTGAGCAGTTTCAATCGAAATCGTACCATTTCCTCTGACTTGGGCAAAATCGCGTACACGCTTCAATAAACGGTTTGCGATACGAGGAGTACCTCGTGAGCGACTGGCGATTTCACCTGCAGAAGGATGGTCAATTTCCGCATCAAACAATGTTGCGCTTCGGGATACAATTTCAGTCAACGCCTGGTTGTCATAGTAATCAAGTCTCAGCAGTACGCCGAATCGATCTCGCAGGGGAGCCGATAAAGCACCGGCTCTTGTCGTTGCACCGATTAAAGTAAACGGTGGCAAATCGAGCCTGACAGACCTCGCTGATGGTCCTTTTCCTACGACGATATCCAGACAGAAGTCCTCCATCGCGGGATATAACACTTCTTCAATTGAGCGATTCAGACGATGGATTTCATCGATAAACAACACGTCACCCGGTTCAAGTGAGCTGACAATTGCCGCAAGATCGCCTGGTCTTTCAATCGCAGGACCACTCGTCATACGGATATTGACATTCATTTCGTTTGCAATAACGGCAGCTAAAGTTGTTTTTCCTAGCCCTGGAGGTCCATACAGAAGTACATGATCCAAGCTCTCTTCACGCATTTTTGCTGCTTTTACAAAAATGTCTAAATTATTCTTTACTTTATCTTGTCCAATGTACTGAGACAAATACTGCGGACGCAACGATTGTTCAAAACGTTCATCGAATTCTGAGACGCCGCTTGAAATCACACGTTCTTGCATGACGTTAACCTCCTTTCATTAGCTGAGTTTCAACAACAACTGTAGTGCTTTTTTCATATAGCCTTCCGTATCAAGTACTTCGGGCAATGCCTCTAATTGCGGACGCACTTTTGTTAATTCACGTTCTGAGTAACCAAGTGCCGCAAGTGCTAAGAACGCTTCTTCTATTTCGTGTTTACCTGACGTTTCCGGGAATAATTGAAGTTCATCTTCCCCGCTTGGCATTTCGAAGTCGATTGATAAATCGCCAAGCTTTCCTTTTAAATCAAGAATCATTTGACGTGCCGTTTTTTTGCCGACACCCGGGAATTTCACTAAAAACGACTCGTCTTCACGTTCAATCGCTTGCACAACCTGAGAGGGTTGTCCACTAGCCAAAATAGCCAAGGCCCCTTTTGGACCGATGCCTGATACTTGAATCAGCTTGCGGAACAACTCGCGTTGATCAAGCGATACAAAGCCAAAAAGCAATTGGGCATCTTCTCGGACATGCAAGTGGGTGAAAATTTGTTGTGGTTCTGATGATACTCGGAATGCGTAAGGATTTGGCGTGTAAATCTGCCAACCTATTGATTGCTGTTCGAGTGTCATATATTCCGGTGTAATACGTGTAACCAAGCCTTTTATGTAATCGTACATTTAAAGTCTCTCCTCACATTCAACGTACTGATTATAGCATATAAAACGGATGTTCGCAGGAAGAAACCTAGGAATAAACGCCGATTCGAACAACATGTATTTTAGCAAGTTGCAATTAATCTACTACGGAAAATGTTTCAATTAGAATATTGTTGGGAAAAGATGTTCAATATCTTAAAATACTAAACTTGGAGGAGTTACTTATGGGAAAAAATAATAATACCTTTACGCATCAGAATAATCAACAAAACCATCAAAACGAACAAGGTGAAGTGAATGAACTGAACCGCAAAACATTGCAATATAACCAGGAGCACAGCAATCATGAAGAAAATAAAAAAGTAGAAGAAATGCAACAACAACAAAGTGAAAAAGAATAATTTTCATAAACAAACAACACCCGTGATGTCAGTCATCACGGGTGTTGTTCTGTTTTTGCAGATGTCTTACGTCAAGCGGCTACAGTCTTCCCATAGCTGCGGCATTCTTTTTAACGCATGGTTGGTGAATTTCTTTAGCTTTGGTAAAAACCCCAACAATTGTTGATCTGACAAAGTAGTCGCATACAACCACTCACGCATCAATTCATTTGGAAATAATAAATAGTTCCAATCTACATTGATGAGAGATGGATGTTCTTCTATAAGTGCATGTAAATCATAATCAAAATGCGGCAGGACACGGTGAGCCCATAAAATAAGTTCCACCTCTGCAGGTCCTATGCAGGCCAGGTCAAAGTCAATGATATACATACGGTTCTTATTATCACGCACAAAATTATGGTGAACGACATCTCCGTGCAGCAGAGTTACGTTATCACGTTTGATCGGTTTGAGCTGTGCTAAAGAATCGTTGGCGAGTTTCGTAATTCTCTGGGTTTTGGAAGAACCGAGTTTTTGAATAAGAAAGGGCTCAACTTGTTGCCATTTTTCCAAACGATGGGCCCATTTCCGATTCAAATCAATCTCGTGAAAGAGACCCGACTTCTGCCACTCAACCTGCTTTCGTGTTGCGTGCAGTTTATGAATCACTTCAAGCGATTTTTTCCGATCTTCCAATTGATTGAACTGAACTTTTCGCCCACTTTCAATCCACGGTTGCTGGATGACGAATGCATCTGGATATGGCTCAATTGGAACCATGAAATCCGCACCCGCATTAGTTAATTGTTCATGTATATAACGAATCTTATTTGCATCTGATTCATATTCATATTTTTTTAATGAATACGCATGGGGTCCAATTTGCCATTTCCACACATTTGGCTTTAATTGAACGTAATGCCCTCGTTCCACTTTTTAATAGTGGCGAACGGGATTCGGATAACCCCTATGCCCTTGTGGAGCGGGCCACATATGACATGGCATGCATGCCATGAATGGAGACATATGCTGAGGCATCATATATTGAGGCATCATTTGTTGTGGCATCATATATTGAGGCATCATTTGTTGCGGCATCATATTATTGCTTTCCATTTCTTCACCCATGGTTTGAGTTGGATATGGAGTTGGGTATGGATTTTGCCCGTATACCGGTTGTTGCGCATAATTTTGTTTTCCACATCCACAAGGTGAAGGACGATGGCCTCCACATCCGCAAGGTGATGGTGGTGGAGGCGGTGCCCCACAACCACAAGGCGGCTGAGGATGGTACTGAGGTGGCATTGTCGGCATTTGCAGTGATGATTCCATCTCAAGTGAACTGGAATCCAATAATTGCCATCCGGGTTGAGACTTAGGAGCATGCGGAACTTTTGGCGCAGGCATCGGCTTCGGTTTTGATGCAGGTGCAGGCATCGGCATCGGTTTTGGTGCAGGTGCAGGAGCTGCATGCTGTGGTAAATTTACTTGCAAATGAACGTCCATGTCAGGGACCGGAATCCATCCGTAAGGAATGCCCATATATTGAGGCATCATTTGTGTCATTGCTATGTTTTGATTAATTGGTTGTGGCATTGGTTGTGGCATTGGCTGCGGCATTGGCTGTGGCATCGGTTGTGGCATTGGTTGCGGCATTGGTTGCGGCATTGGTTGTGGCATTGGTTGTGGCATTGGTTTCATCGTCGGTTTATGGATTGGTGGTGCAGGTTGAGGAATCGGCTTGGGAGCTGGCTCCATTGTGTATTCCTCCTTCATTTTTTTCACTGGTCGTTCGTTAGTGAACGGGTGTTCAGCCATTCCTTGCGTTTTTGCCGTCTTTTGCGGCACGAAGATCTTCATCCCAGGGACGATATAATCGGGATTTGCCAAATGGGCATTCAAACGTTTCACTTCATCAAAAGAAACACCATATTGCTTAGCAATTTTCCACAGTGTGTCTCCTTTTTGCACAACATGTACGTGCAAAATAATTCCCCCTTTCATCTATGTATCCTATGAATCGCATTTTGATTTGGTCACATAATTGCTGTACATGATAAACTATGAGTACACGTGCTATAGATATGCATGAAAAGGACGGGATCAACTTGAAGAAATTATTAGGAGAAGAAAGACGTCATCAATTACTCCACTTGCTAAAAGAAGCTTCCGAGCCAATTAAAGGCACGGAATTGGCTAAACAAGCTGGCGTTAGCCGCCAAGTAATCGTTGGGGACATGACTTTATTAAAAGCTCGCAACGAACCGATTTTGGCCACGAGCCAAGGTTATGTATATATGAAGCAATTAAGTGAAACCCATGCGTTCGAACGCCAAATCGCATGTGTGCATACTCCTGCCGATGCGCGGGACGAATTGTACACCTTGGTAGATGCAGGAGTCACAGTAAAAAATGTAACGGTCGAACATCCTGTTTATGGTGAACTGACCGCATCCATCATGGTGGCAAACCGCCATGAAGTCGATTTGTTTTTGACACGCGTG
The DNA here is from genome assembly GCF_056402175.1 of Paenisporosarcina sp. P4_B8. NCBI lineage: Bacteria > Bacillati > Bacillota > Bacilli > Caryophanales > Caryophanaceae > Paenisporosarcina > Paenisporosarcina sp. P4_B8. The sequence continues at coordinate 86,899 of NZ_JBFUHX010000009.1, forward strand.
GAAGAAACGGGTGCCAGTTACTTATCCGAACTGACGGATGGCATTCATTTGCATTTGATTGCCGCCTCTTCAGGCGAATTCCTGGAAGCAGCAGTTGAGGGTATGCGTAAAAAAGGATATTTGGCGGATGAGGAATAAGATAAGGACGTCATTGCGCTATATGACGTCCCTTTCTATAAAAATGGGGAAATGCTGCTCCCTTTCCGCGGATTCTTCGGGTTCTTGGCAGGTCGATTGCAAGCTACAATGAGTGATTCTTCTGTTGCGTAATGGTATGGGAACTCAATTAGGAGGAAATTGGTTATTTGCTCTCCAAACCAGTGAAAGTTGCTCCAAAGAGAGTACATTTTCGGACAATGATTCTTAAAAACAAAAAAGGAATGACTGCGCAATCCGCGGTCATTCCTTTTTGTATGTAAAATATGTACCGAGAGATTTCACTTCGCACCCTAAAGCGCGTAGTTCTTCTTTCGCTCCTTGCATCATAACAGCTTGTTCATCTTCTAGTACATCCATGATAAAGAAATAATGACCGAGCCCTGTTTTTAATGGACGCGACTCAATTTTGCTTAAATTCAGCTGACGCCATGCGAATACCGACAATACTTGATGCAAAGCACCCGATCGGTCATCTACTGGCAGCTTAATCATAAGGGTCGTTTTGGGTGAGTTGTCATGACCTGTTTTATCAAGACGGATGTTCTTCTTCTGAAGAACAAAAAACCGTGTATGATTGAAATGAAAATCATGGACATTTGGTTCCACAATGGTCAGTCCATATTTCTTTGCGGCAAAATCATTTCCGATTGCTGCAATCGTCCGGTCTGGATTCTCTGCTACATATTTTGCTGCGGCTGCAGTTGATGTAGTCTGTTCCAGAGGTACTCCGCGAAATCGATAATACAAATATTTATGGCACTGGGCCAGTGCATGAGGATGTGAATAGACCATTTCGATATCTTGCCAATTCTCCACTTGCTCAGGATGTACCATAAAATGTTGCTCAATCGGTGATAAAATTTCTGCCGAAACATGCAGTTCCACATCGTGAAACAAATAATCAATTGTTAACGGCACAGAACCTTCCAGTGCATTTTCCAGTGGTACCACGGCAAATTCAACTTCCCCGTTCGCCACCGCTTCAATGCATTCTGGAATTGTTGCATACGGCATCAACCATTCCCCGGCAAAGACCGTTCCTGCTGCTAAATGTGTAAAAGATGCTTCCGGTCCTAAATAAGCAACACGTGATTCCCAATCTTTAGTTAACATGTAAGACACTCCTTAAGATGCGCCGGAACTGATGACTTCCGCTGACTCGACAAAATCCAGCCGTTTCAATTGTTGAATTAAATCATCCAATTGCACATTCATGGCTGTGACATCAAGTGACAGTGTCACATTGGCACGACCTTGAATGGGAATCGTCTGATGGATTGTCAACACGTTACACTGTGCTTCAGCCACTGTATTCAATAATGTCGCAAGCGTTCCTTTGCGATCTTCCAGTTGTAAAAACACCGTTAAAATACGTTCCCGAACAATCGAATGGAATGGAAAGACAGCATCCCGATATTTATAATAAGCGCTGCGTGACAGGTCCACTTTTTTCACAGCGTCCCATATCGATGCGACTTCTCCACTTTGCAATAACTGCTTTGCATCAAGCGTTTTTTGCATCGCTTCCGTCAGCACATCTTCACGCACTAAATAAAACCGTTGTTCAGATACGTCTTTCATATGTCCATCCTCACTTTCTATTCGATGAATTCAAACTCGAATTCAAGGAGTCTTACTGTATCGCCATTTTCCGCACCACGTTCACGTAATGCTTCATCAACACCCATACCACGAAGTTGACGTGCGAAACGACGAATCGCGTCTTCGCGAGAGAAGTCGGTCATCTTGAATAAGCGTTCGATTGATGAACCACTTAATACATAAGCCCCATCGTCGTCACGTGAAATTTCGAAGCCATCACGTTCAGATTGGTGTTTGTAAAGAACCGTTTTATCTGATTCTTCTTCAGCCATTTCGTGAATTAAGAATTCTTCAGTTACTTCAAGTAAATCTGCAACTGCGAATAAAAGTTCATTCAACCCTTTGCGTGAAAGTGCCGAAATCGGGAAAATCTTCACATCTTCCGGTAATTTCTTACGGAATTCAGCCAAGTTTTCTTCTGCATCAGGCATGTCCATTTTGTTCGCTACAATTAATTGAGGACGTTCCGTCAAACGCAAGTTGTATTGACGAAGCTCTTCATTAATCGTCACATAATCATCATAAGGATCGCGACCTTCAATACCAGACATATCAATTACGTGAACGATTACGCGTGTACGTTCGATATGACGAAGGAATTGATGTCCAAGACCTACACCTTGGCTTGCGCCTTCGATAAGACCTGGCAAATCGGCCATCGCAAAGCTACGACCATCAGTTGTTTCAACCATTCCAAGGTTAGGAACGATTGTTGTAAAATGATACGCTGCAATTTTTGGTTTCGCTGCTGATACGACAGACAGCAATGTAGATTTCCCAACGCTTGGGAATCCAACCAAACCTACATCAGCCAATACTTTAAGTTCTAAAACCACTTCAATTTCTTGTCCTGGTTCGCCTTTTTCAGACAGCTCAGGTGCTGGATTTTGAGGTGTTGCAAAACGGCAGTTCCCGCGACCTCCACGGCCACCTTTTGCAATAACCGCTCTTTGACCATGCTCAACTAAATCAGCTAGTACCGGTCCGCCTTCTTCAGCCATTACGACTGTACCAGGTGGAACTTTAACGATTAAATCTTCCGCTCCGCGTCCGTGCATTCCTTTACTTTGTCCGTGATCGCCACGGTCTGCTTTGAAATGACGTTTATAACGGAAATCCATTAACGTACGTAATCCTTCTTCAACTTCAAAGATTACGTTCCCTCCGCGGCCACCATCTCCACCTGCAGGACCACCATTTGGTACATACTTTTCACGACGAAACGCGACCATACCATCTCCGCCATCTCCGCCTTTAATGAATATCTTTACGTGATCGACAAACATTGACTATCCCTCCTTGCTTTCTTCTATATGAAAACGCCAATTCTTGGTCGTTTTGCATTCATGGGTCAGTGAAACGTGCGATTCTTTTGAAAGTTCTTGCTGAATGGGTTCCCATTCTCCGTTCGCATCAAACGTCAGTTTAAATGTCGTCGGATTACACACTATATGAATGTGCAATAGTTGTTCTGTATAAGGATTTAATTGTTCGTGTAACAGTTTTGTTGTTTGTTCAAGTACATCTTGGACTTGCTCATCCAACAATAGGTTGCAATCTGATTCGATGTTATTGGAAATGCTTACTTGAAATCCAGGGAAACGCCAATTGGCAGTCTGAAGCCACTCTGTCGTGCGTGGTAAATCCATTTTCGAAAGTTCATAAAACGCTTTAGCTTCTGTAGAGTAGTGATCTATTGCCGCCTTTGCGTCTTCCAGTCGTGCAAGATCAATATTCATTTTGATTAGTTGCAACTGATTCAAAAAATCATGGCGTGCAAATCGCAGTGCCTCATTTATTGAAAACGTTTTTTCGGTCATACATCACACTCTCCATTATGCTAGTCTCAATTCCTAAGTATACCAAGAAATAAAGCGATTTTGTTGCAAAAAAGAAAAGCGCAAAGCACAAGTCGAACTTGACGCCGACGCTAAAAGGAAGGTTTCCTTTGCGACGAGTGATCGCAGGTATGTGCTTAGAGCTAGACATAGAGTCCTCTAATCTAGAGTTATCTATGCAAATGTAAACACTTTTTGATAAAAAGAAAAAGGACTGCAGTTATGCAGTCCTTTGGCTGTTTGAATTAAGCTTCTTGAGCTACAGGATATACACTAACTTTTTTCTTGTCGCGGCCATAACGCTCAAAGCGTACAACTCCGTCAACTTTCGCAAAAAGTGTGTCATCTCCACCACGGCCTACGTTTTCACCTGGATAAATTTTAGTCCCGCGTTGACGGTATAAAATTGAACCACCTGAAACCATTTGACCATCAGCACGTTTAGCGCCAAGGCGTTTTGATTGTGAGTCACGTCCGTTACGAGTCGAACCTACTCCTTTTTTCGATGCGAAAAACTGAAGATCTAATCTTAACATCATTTGTTTCACCCCCTACTTTTTGAAGGTTATTTTTATATATTGTCCATAATCTTGTTCAATCGTTTGTAAAGAAACAATCATCGCTTGTACAATTAATTGCACTTGATCATTCACAGTTGAAACCAGATCTTGCGGAAACGAGACTTTGAGAAACCCGCCGTCTTGCCCTTGCTTCACGTCTGGAAGGACTTTCGTAAGTTCAGCGATTGCATTGACTGCTCCAAAAGAAACAGCGGTTGCAGCTGCACAAACTAGATCTTTTCCATGCTCGGCAAATTCTGCATGGCCTTTCATTTCAAAAGAATGAATGTGATTGGATTGATCTTTTTCAATCGTTACAGTTATCATCGTTCACACATCTTATAGGTTGATTGAATCAATCACAAGTTTTGTGTAAGGTTGACGATGACCTTGTTTTTTACGGTAGTTCTTTTTCGCTTTGTATTTGAAAACTGTGATTTTTTTACCGCGGCCGTTTTTCACGACTGTAGCTTTTACTGTTGCTCCTTCAACGAAAGGAACTCCAACTTTCACGTTGTCTCCACCTACGAATAATACTTTGTCAAATGTGAAAACGTCTTCAGCATCAACACCTAATTTTTCGATGTAGATTTCTTGACCTTTTTCAACTTTGATTTGCTTACCACCAGTTTCGATAATTGCGTACATTTTACTGCACCTCCTCTTAGACTCAGACTCGCCTTAAAATGAGGTGATCTTTGCAGATACTTTAACCTCTTCAGAGCGGTTGTAGTAGCACGGGTGCTACAAACAATAACATTAAAACTTTACCATAATGCTAAGGCAGCGTCAACTGCTTCGTCACAATTTTATAGAAAGCTTCCTCATATTTTCGATATTGCCATGAGCGAATATTTTGCAATGCGATAAATGAGAAAATCAATGCCAGATGAAGATGGTCAAACGTCACTACTATCAAAAGCGTTGAAAGACTGATAGACAACGCTAATAGCGTCTCGCGATAACGTTTGGGCAAGATAGATTTCAGCGCTTGTCCACCGTCCAGCGGCAAAATTGGAATTAAATTCAATGCTAGTATAGTCAACTGAACTTCATTAAAAAAAGCTTGTCCAGGAAATTGGAAAGGTTGGGCAACTAAATAGAGAATAGCCGTTGCAAGTGGCCCAGCAATCGCAATGAGCCACTGGTGATGAGTCGGAGCTAAATGAAGATTTTTAATTTTTATTTCTCCCCCATACGGAAGAATGGTGCAACTGGTCATCTTGAGGCCCGTCCATTTTGCTACCGCAATATGTCCTAGCTCATGAATAAGTAATGAGCCGATAATGATGCTGTAATGTGAGAGTTGTGCAGTCGCAATCAGGTAGATAATGATGGGGATCATGATGGGATGCATGCGAATCTTATTGAAGTACATCATTCATCCATTCTTTAATCGCAGTCGGTTCAAGCAATTCTCCATCACGTTCAACTTTCACGAACATGGAACCAGGCTCTACTTCTGCAATTAAGTCATTGGCAGCAACCGCGGTATAAGGTAAATTAGAAAAATTCTCCACAAATCCATACGTCACCGTATCCCCATTATCATAAAGGACGGTCATCGTTTTCCCAGTATGTCGGGTGTGCCCAGTAAACAGTATAATGCCATCTTCGCGGGCGACTACTTGTATCGCGGTATCATAGGAAACAAGCACGCCTTCTTCATATGGTTGCATTGATTCATACGAAGCCATCGTCGGTATCATAGGGTCCTTTGTGGGCGCAGACACAGGGATGAGTTCTGGTGTCGAGCTTGTTGGAAACTGAGCGAGTACGAACTCGCGAACCATTTGTAAGTCTTTCCCTTCCGAGAACAGAGTGCGAAGTTGTGAAGTTTGGTCATTTCGTTCCTGGATTTGTATCGTTGCGATGATGCCAACGGTAATTATGCAAGCGATGATCCATTTATTTGTGAATTTCATGCCGCAGCCCCCCTTTTCGGGTAGTATATGCGGGGCTTGTTCGGTTTATTTCTATTAATCTGGGGATTTTGATAGTTATAGGGGCAACTTTGATGCTTATTGGGGCAACTATTCGGTTGATGGGGGCAACTTTTGTCCTTATAGGGGCAACTAACCAATTACCTACTAATTCTTTCTCAGTTCCGAAGTCAAAAATGGTTCTAACACCCAAGGTTTGAATGAAAGCACATAAGTTCGAGTGCGAGAGCTGCCTATACTATTTTCGGAAACTTCCTTCACTATCCGTTTAATAAAATATTTATCCTCTATTCCCAGCCACCACTTTAATCTATCACTACTCACTTCACGACCGAACAATAATTGATATTCTTGGAGCGCAGCGATATGAGCACCTTTGTCACGATGGCTACATCGAGTACATAACCATGTTGAAAAGATCCGAGTCATCGATATCTCAAAGCATTTCAAACACCTGACGCCCGTTTTAATTGAAGAATGTGTAACACCGTGGTACTCAAGAATATCCGTTTCATAAACTTTATTTCCATTACGCTTAATAATATGACACACTTTTTTCAACTCTTCATGGGTCATCAATTTCCTATTGTCAGATTCCATTTGTTCAAGGAAACCGCACATAGCATCAATAGGGACAGCTTGAAATAGTGTAGGAGATTCAATAACAATTCCAGCTCGACTTACCAAGATAATGAGTCCTTTTACCGGAAAATCCACTCCATTTCGATTAAGTCTTTTTTGTAAAACTTTAACCGCTCTTTGTAATTGCAATTCTGGATTGCGCATCCCTTCTTTTAACCCATTTTTGATTCGATAGAATTGTTTGTTGCTTGAATCGAAATAAAATTCTCCAGTCATATTTTTCACTTCCAAAACACAAATTAGCTTTTGTGTCACAACAATAATATCGTACTGAGTATTGTCCAAATTGATATGGCGGTAGATAGACACTTTCGGGGTCAGATTTGCTTCCATCAAATAAGCAGTAGTTTTTTCTTCACCTGAAAAACCCGCCTTAATATTGCGATAGCTACTCTCGACTTTAGCGGATTTTTCAATCCGTGATCTTAATATACAAATTCGCAACACTTCTAGTTCGTGCGATTTCAAATTATTCAGTCTTCTCCCCTCCTAAAGAAATCCCCCACTCGATCAAAGTGGGGGATTCAGATAAATTATTTTGCAAAAATGGATTTGATTTTGGAGAACATGCCTTTACGCTCTTGTTCCAATGACATCAATGGAACAGATTCACCTAGAATACGGCGGGCAATGTTGCGGTAGCCAAGTGCTGCACGGTTTGTTGGGTCCATGACAATAGGCTCCCCTTTATTTGAAGAGGTGATGACATTTTCGTCATCCATGATGATACCTAGCAAGTCGATGGATAGGTGCGTAGTGATTTCGTTGACATCCAGTGCATCGCCAGATTTCATCAAATGTTGACGAATGCGGTTAATGATTAATTTTGGCGGTGCAATATCTTCTTGCTCTAGCAAGCCGATGATACGATCCGCATCACGTACAGCTGAAATTTCAGGTGTTGTGACAACGATCGCACGGTCAGCTCCTGCCACTGCGTTTTTGTAACCTTGTTCAATCCCTGCTGGACAGTCAATGACGACATAATCGTAATCGCGTTTTAATTCCGTCACAAGTTCTTTCATTTGTTCAGGATTAATGGCGTTTTTATCAGTCGTTTGTGCTGCTGGCAACAGGAATAATTTATCTTCAAAACGTTTATCTTTTACTAAAGCTTGATGTACTTTACAACGGCCTTCAATTACGTCAACCAGATCATAAATGATACGGTTTTCTAAACCGAGTACAACGTCAAGGTTTCGTAAGCCGATATCGGTATCGATCAAACATACTTTCTTACCTTGAAGTGCCAATGCAGTCCCTAGGTTAGCAGTAGTCGTTGTTTTACCAACGCCTCCCTTACCTGAAGTAATTACTATAGCTTCTCCCACATTAGCTTCCTCCTTTAAATGTAGACAATTGCGGTCTTAATAAACGCAGTTCTTGCAATCTATCAATGGCGATGAAGCCATTTGCATGTAAGTATGCACATTCCATTTCTGGTTGTTCCGAAAGAATGGTTAGTTCATCTGTCATGATTTCTAGTGCTTCATGAATCATCAGATGGGTTGCTTCTAACCAAGACGCAGCAATAACTGCTTCTTTATTACCATTCGCCCCTGCATGAGCAATTCCCTTCAAACGACCGAGAACAAAAATATTTCCTCCGGCGATGACTTTGCCGTTCGGGTTCACATCTCCCACAACGACCAAGTCACCTTCTGCCCGAACAATCTGTCCAGAACGAACGATGCCTACAAACGTTTCGGATTGACGCTCTAGAATTCGACGGTTGCTTTCTTCAATTGAAATGACATCACTCTGCACTCGTGAAACACGTAAATGTGGTGACGTGTGCACGCTCGCAATGAGTTCTTTGGTCTGTTCTTCTGAACAAAAGCGATTGCCAAGCTGCAGCAAAACTTCCGCTTGTCCATCGATGCCTTCGTCCGATACTTTACGTTTTAGTTCTTCCACCAGTTCGGCATATGCGCATTGATCATCAAGCCGAAGCACTAGACCGTCTTTAGTTCCTTTTATGTAGACTAGTTGCTTTTTCGTCATCAAATGCGTCACCTCGCGCGTAGAATCAATTTGGCTGATTTAACCGTTGCAACAAACGTGCATTGATTACGTATTTAAATGCCCAGCCGAGCACCACTAAGAAAATTGAATTTGCAATCATTGTGGGAATTAATCGTTCGCGTACAAATACAGCAAGCGAAATGTCTGTTAACCCAATCAATGAAAAGAATTGATAAAGCACGAATTCAAGACCTGCTACCAATACAAGTGACAAAGCCGTTGTCACAATCAGATGCTGGTGAATGAATTTCATGATAAAACTAGCAATTAAACAAATTAATGGATATAAGAAAGAGTACAATCCAATAATATCAATGAAAAACACATCATACAAGAGCCCAAAAAGTAATGCATACAACATCGCGCGATTGCGACTATAGTAGATGGAAATGAATATTAAATACATGATGAGAAATCGAGGGATTAAAAAACGATACTCCCCACTAATATCGAGGGGAGAAAATAATCCGAACACAGGTTCAAGATAAAACAGCACGACGGCAATGGCTGGAATAATCAATCGCTTCATGAGGCATCCTCATCTTTTGAAGTCTCATCCGTCGCACTGTTATCGCCGTCTGAACCATTTTTTACTGTTGTCATCGTTCGTTTCGCAATCATGACATGATCAAGCAGTGCAAAATCTGCCGCAGGTTTGATATATGCCATTTTCGTCAGTCCGAAATCGTCTGTCGAGACTTCTGTAATTTCCCCGATTAAAATACCTTTCGGGAAAATCCCGCCTAGTCCAGATGTCTCGATTTTCTGACCTTTTTTAATTTTAATATTGGAATCGATTCGTTTTAATATAAGTTCTTTTCGTTCATCATCGTATCCTTCTATTAAACCGAATACTTCTTTTTCACCCATTACCATCGCAGATACGCGATAGTTAGGATTTTGAGTGGATAATAGTTCTACAGTTGAAGTGAAAGGAGTTGTCAGAACAACTTTCCCAATCAATCCTTGTGCTGTAAGGATGGCCATGTTTTTTTCAACTCCATGGACTTCCCCTTTATCAAGAATTACTTTTTCTTCCCACTGATCAGGATTTCTCGCGATAACAGTTGCCTGAATCGGTTCATAGTCCCTGAGATCGTCCTGCTTGTCGACGATTTCTCGAAGTCTCGTATTCTCGGATGCTAAATCGTTGACGTCCGCTTGCAATTTTGCAAATTCTTCTAAGCGACTTTTCAATCGTTTATTTTCATCGTACGTATTTAACAAAGCATCGACACTATCGAAAACACCTGTTATGTACTGTGTTGGTTTTGAGAAAATTGATTGCCCAAAACCAACGACATCCTTAATAATCTGTTCAGGTAACGACGCATTATCACGATCTTTAAGAGAGAAGCTGATCAAAGCCACAAGAAAAATCACCCCGACAAGCAGCAAAATCAAACGCTTATTCGAAAAAAAATGTGGCATTGGAACGGTCCTCCTTAGTGTTTAGAATTTTGGCGAATCATGTTCAAATGATCTAGCGCCATTCCCGTACCAATTGCGACGCAATCCAATGGATTTTCTGCAATGAAGACAGGCATGCTTGTCTCATCACTAATCACTTTGTCCAAGTTTTTCAGTAATGCGCCACCGCCAGTTAAGACGATTCCGCGTTCCATTACGTCAGCAGATAATTCTGGTGGAGTTTGTTCCAATGTCTTTTTCACACCGTCGATAATAGCTGAAATCGACTCACGAAGCGCTTCTGCAATTTCTTCAGAAGAAATTTCGATAGTTTTAGGAAGACCTGTAACTAAGTCACGACCACGAATTTCCATTTTCTCGACATTGTCTATTACTCTAGCAGAACCGATTTCCATTTTAATTGCTTCAGCCGTACGTTCACCGATAGTCAAGTTGTACATTTTACGAATGTAACTTGTAATCGCATGATCCATCGCGTCTCCTGCAACACGTACCGATTCGCTTGTTACGATACCACCAAGTGAAATAACTGCAACTTCAGTTGTTCCTCCACCGATATCAACGACCATACTGCCTGTTGGTTCCCATACTGGCAAGTTCGAACCGATTGCCGCTGCAAATGGTTCTTCGATTGTCACAGCATCACGAGCACCAGCTTGACGAGCTGCATCAATCACTGCACGACGTTCTACCGAAGTAATCCCGTAAGGCACACAAATCATGACGTTAGGCTTTTTCCACGTTCCACCAGAAGCTTTCATCGCTTCTTTTAAATAGTATTGAATCATTGAAGTCGTAATATCAAAATCTGCAATTACGCCATCTTTCATCGGGCGGATAGCCACGATTGAACCCGGTGTACGACCAATCATATTTTTAGCATCGTTACCTACTGCAACGATATCGCCATTATTTGTATTTCTTGCAACTACTGAAGGTTCGCGTAAAACGATTCCTTTTCCTTTAATAAATACCAAAGTATTTGCTGTGCCTAGGTCAATCCCGACATCTTTTGCTCCAAATCCAAACACGTTATGTTCTTCCTTTCTATCCTTAGCCAGTTAATCTTAGCTTAGTTTAAACCATAAATTTGATTATAACGGATAAAAGGAGAAAATCACAGTGTCACATGTAACCCTTTTCCTTCAAACTGATAAATTGATGATCACCGATAATGACATGGTCGAGCAATTCGATGCCCATAATGCGCCCGGCTTCCTGTATTCGCTTCGTTACTTCAATGTCTTCAGGTGAAGGGGAAGGGTTACCTGACGGATGGTTATGGGCACAAATAATCGAGGCAGCTGAACGTTTCACTGCCTCTCTAAATATCTCCCTGGGGTGTACGATGCTGGCATTTAAACTGCCGATAAAAATGGTTTGTTTGTGTAGCACTTGATTCTTAACATTCATGAAAAGACAGACAAAATTTTCTTGCTTTAAAGATGTCATATCCGTCATTAAGAATGTTGCAGCGTCTTTCGGAGAACGAACGGTGAATTTCTCATCTGTTTGTTGTAAAGACAGCCTTCTACCAAGTTCCACTGCCGCAAGCAGCTGAACCGCTTTCGCTTCTCCAATCCCTTTAACGGACATGATTTCTTCGATGGTTGCATTTTTCAATTCATGCAGTTGTTCAAAGAACGTCAACACTCGATTCGCCAAATGAAGGACGGATTCCTGTTTGGTACCCGTCCTTAGTAAAATGGCAATCAATTCTTGGTTCGATAGCGCGGCTGCACCTTGGTTTATCAGTCTTTCACGTGGGCGATCGGAAGCATGGACGTCACGAATCATCAGTGCCGGTTTCACTTCAGTTATCATAACGTACTCCTGCAGACTTCATCTCAAGCAGTTCTAAATTCATAAGTTCTCGATACACTTCCGCAATAGGCAAACCCACAACATTATTGTAGTCTCCGTTAATATGTTCCACCATCAAAGTACCTGCTGTCTGGATACCATAAGCCCCTGCCTTGTCGTAGCAATCGCCACTTGCCACATAACTGTTGATCCATTCGTCCGTTAATTTATAAAAAGTGACTTTTGTCTCTTCAAAAAACACATTGCAAATTCCTTCAAAATAGATGGATACTCCCGTAATGACCGTATGTGTCCTACCGGATAATCTCCGCAAATACAGTTTCGCCATCTCTGCATTTTTAGGCTTCCCAAGTGCCTCATCATCAAGAAATACCATTGTATCGGCACTGATGACGATTGCGTGCTGATTGTATTCAGCGACGGCCAGTCCTTTTTCCATCGCAATGTTGCAAACTAGTTCGGCAGGCGAGCATCCGAAAATGTCCTCCTCATCTATCTCCACTGTTTTCACTTCAAAGGGTACCCCAAGCAGTGATAATAACTCTTTTCTCCTCGGTGAAGCAGATGCTAAAATTAACGGTTTTGTTGTTTTGAATTCCAATGAAATCAGCTCCTTTTTGACATCATACAGAATGATGTCGAAGTTGAAAAATGTGTATAAAGAGCAATAATTTCATTTTGACCAAATAAAAGGGCTTATAATTCAATTTTCAAGCAGTCATTTTGTGCGAAATAATGCGATAATAATTGAACTCTAATGACGTTTAATTCCTTTGAAAGCGTTGATATAGCAGCAATGTTAGAGTCCCAGTCCTTTGGTTTGGCATCCTTATTTCCAGTGTCCGCAAAATTAAATTTTGCCGGGTCTGGATTCGCAAGGAAAACAGGTAATTTTTGCATGGCTTGTTCGGTACATGCTGCCGAATTGATCCGGAATGGTTTAACGAAAGACTCCGTGCTGCCTTCCACTTTCACTTCACTTTCCACGGTGCTTGCTGCGGACCACACAAAATATTTTCCATCGGTGATGACAATGGCTGCGGATTTCATTGCTGGATTTGATTGAAGCAAGGCAGTAGCCCCGTCGGCTGTGGTAAATACACCGTGTTGCTTCGCATAAAATTGAGTCGGTGTTGTCGTATTTGGCGGTGCAGTCACCTCGACTTGTTCTGGTTTGTCAGTCGTTGCGGATGTCTCAGGAGTCTCAGCTTTCGAATTATCCTGCCACTGAATAAAGATTGCGAATATGCCAATCGAAACAGCTCCGATAAGAAAACCATGTATGATTGCCAATGTGTATGAAAACTTTGAGAACGTTTTTGAAAGACGCAATTGATCACCCCGTTTTTCTTTAACGCTACCATTTGAGCAATAAAAAAAGACAAGACCGGTGTCGGCTTGTCCAAAAAAGTTTTCGAGTTAAACTAACAAATTTATATACCAATCGAGTATTTGTTTCCCATAAAAATAGACAACGATGGCTGCGAGTGCAATCGACGGTCCAAAAGGCACTGGCGTTTTGCGCCCTTGTTTTGAGCGGCGCAAGTGAATGACGCCAACGATTGCACCAATAAATGCAGCAAAGAACAAAGTCAATAAAGTCGGAATCATCCCAAGCACAAGACCAATGACCGCGAACAATTTAATATCGCCACCACCCATTCCGCCTTTCGACAAGATCGCAATCAGTAACAAAATTCCAAACCCTCCGGCAGCACCTATGATACTGTCCCACCAAGGCTCTAGTGGAGATAAAATCCGCGCAATAATTAATAAAACACCAAAGAACAACAGGACTTTATCTGGGATAAGCATATAAGCAAAATCTGATACCGTGATGATGACGAGCATCGATATAAACAAAATTGCAACAATCAGTTCCCACGAGAAACCTAGTTGATAGAATGCGAAGGCAAACAAACCTCCCGTCACAAGTTCCATCACGGGGTAAATCCAATTGATTTTTGTCCCACATCCCCGACATTTCCCTTTCAGGAAAACAAATGAAAATACCGGAACCAAATCTTTGATCGTCAAACGTCGATCGCAAATCGTGCAGTGCGACGGCGGCGACACAATCGATTCATTTTTCGGTAAACGCAATCCGACGACATTGTAGAAAGAGCCAAAAATAAGTCCGTATATGAAAAATAATGTTGTATATAAAATGTCCATACATACCTCTCAATCACACAAAAACTGGAGGCAACGTACGCTCTCCAGTTTTTGTTTCGTTATTTTGGAATGACTAGTGTTGAATTTGCTACGATTTTGTTTGAATGTAAACCGTTTGCCTGTTTGATTTTCTGTTCGCCTGATCGATCTCCATAGTATTCAATAGAAATAGAGTATAATGAATCGCCAGGTTGAACAGTGTACGTTTGAGATTCAAAATTACTGGATACCGTGTCTGAATCGGAAGTTGCTTCTTCGTCCGTTTCAATGTTCTCGATAATCTGACCTTCCACCAGTGCAGTTTCATCTTTACTCGACTCTACTTCTCCAGTAACAACACCATTGTTCGCAGGAAGCGGATTCCCTTTTTCTGCTGGAGGTGGTGTATCAACTTTAGGACCTTCTTCGAGTAGTTCGGTTAGGTCTGGTCTATAAAATGCAGAGAATGTCAGCGTCAGTTGTAATTTCTCATCTTCTTGTTCAGTGGTTGTCACTTCACCAGAAGAGCTGAACTGAATCGAATCAACGATTAATATGCGATCCAATTTTTCAAGTTCATCGATGAAAGTCTCCAATGTCGTGTAGGAAGGCGTTTCAATCGACAAACTCACAAGAAGTTCCTGAAGTGTCTCAACCCCTTCTGGAGGGGATTCAATGACAACTGGTCCTTCTGTAAAGCTCACAGATTGAACAAGTGACTGTGAGAGAACTTCCGCTTTCTCAATTTGCAATAAAACAAGTTCAGATAATGGATCAACTGGAACTTTCTTTTGCAATTCAAGCGAACTGACCACTGGAATTTCAGGCTGATCAGCCAGTTGTTGTTCCAACGCAAACAATACTTGTCGATCCGTTGTGAGCGTCGTTTCAGAGACAGCAAAACTCTCTTTTTTGGGAGAGTAGAATGTGAAATATGAATAGGCAAGTAATACGATACAAAATAAACTAGATAAGACGATCAGGCCGACTTCTTTTTGTTTACGTGTCAGACTACTCATTTACATCATCTCCTTGCGCATCGTCTGCAGGAGGTTGCGTTTCAGTCACAGGCGGTTCAACTGGTTGTTCTTCCGCTGGCGTTTCGCCTTCTGTTGGTGTTTCCCCTTCAACTGGAGGTACATTCGGATCTACTGGTACCGCAGTCCCTTCAGCTGGCATACGTGTATCTAAAAAAGTGATTAAGTATGAAGCCAAATAACGGGGCATAACAGGTTCAACTGCTGTCGCAGTGCCATCAGTTTCTTCTTCCTCTGCTTCTTCCAACGGTTGATATGTAAGGGTTGATAAGCTAGCAGCAGTAATCATCTCAGATGCTTTTAATTGGGTTAAATAAAATGCCGCTTCACGCGATGTATCAAATTGCACGTCCACTAGTGCTTCACTTGGTGAAGTAAACGAAAAGTTCATGAAAAATCCTCGTTCAGGAAGTAGTGAAGTTAGTTCTCGAATTAAAGGCAAAGTATCATATTGATAAGCTTCCGCCCAATCAACTGTTTTTTGCAACTTTTGAGTATCGTTCAATGCTTCCGTTGTCAGCATCTGTTCTTGAATGGCTGTTTGCTGACTGGCAACTTCTACACTTTGGGAACTCAATACTTGTTCCTTGTTCTCATAAGAATTTCCTAGGAAATAAAAAACGAGCCCTCCGAATAGGCCGATGAAAATCAGTAAGATGGCAGCCACGACAAAGGCGGGACGGTCCCGTTCTTTTTCGGAAAGTAAATTAATATCGACTAACATCTTTACACCTCTTTCAACGCAAGTCCGAGTGCTCGATTAAAGCGTATCGGGATGGCTTTTCCATCTTCCATATAAATCGTTTCGCGAACAACTGTGGAAGTATGAACTTCGAAACGGAGTTCCATTTGTCGCAATAGTTCTTCCCAATTATCCATTTCACCGTTAAGCAAAATATGTGTGATGCCTTCATTTCCTTGGTTCATATTGTAGCGATAGAAATTGATGAGCTTTGAGACTTCAGATAGAAGTGATTCCATCTTTGATGTTTGTGCTCCACTAAAGAAATTCGACTCGTCAGGTTCATTCACTTCAACAGGTCGCATGAACAATGGGAAATGTTGATGGAAAATCGAAACGGTATAGTTATCGTTTTTAACATCCAATAACAAAATATGTTCTTCACCGCTATAGGCATATTGGGAATATGCCAAACGATACAGGGCAAGTGGTCCAATATCGGCCACAATCGGTTTCATTTTAACGTCTTCAAAAGCATCTTCATATGTATTTAAAATACTTTCTTTTGAAGCAATCAATATCGCTTCTTTTGTATCAGTTGATGCAGTGTAAGGGACCACATCAAATACGGGGTCTTCGAAAGGTAAATAAAGTGTAGAACCAATTTCAATAAAGAAGTGGCCTTTCAACTCATCCCTTCGAACATCGGGAGGATATGATAGTTTGCGGATAATCACATATTCGTCTGGCGCTAAGAACCGAACGGATTTGCGGGAAAGTTTCCATTCTTCCACAGCCTCGCCTAAAATAGACACCAGCGTATCCGCGTCCACAATTTTGCCATCCGTAACAACGTCAGAAGGCAAAGAACGCTCCTCTGCACAAACTACATGCAAAGGAGACGTTGACTTCACTTCCACCATTCGGATCGCATCTTCTTCAATTGTAACCGTCGCCACGCGAGAGCGTTTGTTTAGGAACGATGGTGTGAAATTCATAGAATCAGCTCCAAAGATTATTAGGAAGTTGCAGGTGCAGAACCTTTTTTAACTCTAACTGCTCCAGTTTCTACTCGTGAACTATTTGCAGTTCCAGAAATATTAGCTTTAGTTGCTGCGACTGTATTCATATACATATTCCCAGCATTTGCAGCACTAGTAGCTACTTTAGTTGCTTTAGTATAAGTAAAAGCAGTTAAAGAACCCGCATCTTCTAAATATACTGCAGTTGTTGCAGAAGCTGTAAGATCTGCTAAAGAAACTGATGTTGCAGTAGGATTGTCAATTAAGTATAATTCAGCAGCAGCAATTGCATTTAAATTATCAGCTTTCATAGCACCTACACGTGAATTTTCAATTACTCCTCCTATTGCAGGGATTGCAATTGCCGCGATAATCGCCAAAATAACGATTACTGCTAGAAGCTCAATTAATGTTAAACCTTTTTGTTCTTTTAATTTGTTTTGAATGAATTTTCTCATCCTGTAAGCCTCCCTTTTTTCTATAAAATGGTACTTGTACCAGTACAATTTCATGATAGCACCTTTATATGTCGAAATATATAGACAAATAGACTTTGTGCTCATTTTTATTATATATTTTTGAATTATTTACATATTATCCACATTCTCAAATAGACCAAACATTGGTAATAAGATTGCCAAAACAATGGTGCCTACAAGGCCAGCTAATAAGACAATCATCAAAGGTTCAATCAATGCTTTGAGCTTATCAGTTTCCGCATCGACTTCTTTTTCATAGAATTCAGCTACCCGCTCTAGCATGTGATCAAGAGCGCCAGTTTGTTCTCCAATTGAAATCATGTGGGGAATCAAGGGCGGGAATGCCCAATGACCCATCATTGGTCCTGTCATCGACTCTCCTCTTTCAAGCCCGTCTCGAGATTTAAGAATCACTTTCCCTATTACTTCGTTACCAACTACACGCTCAACCATAGTTAAAGCAGTTAAAATAGGAACTGAGCTGGAATACAGTGAACTTAATGTCCGTGTCATTCTGGCCAGGGCGGCTTTTTTTAAGATGTTGCCAAAAATTGGCATACACAATAAAAAAGTATCGAGCATGTAACGTCCCTTTTCATCTCTTCGCATTAGCCATAAACCACCTACTAATATCGCAACTATCGCAATCAATATATACCAATAATTTTGTACAAAATCACTTGCACCCATTACGAATCTGGTGATGAGTGGTAATTCCCCACCAAAATCATTAAACATTTCAACGAACATTGGAACGATTGACGTCAACAGGAAAATAACGACCCCTACCGCCAAAACAGCAACAATAATAGGATAAGTCATTGCGGAAACTACTTTTTGACGGGTCACATATGCTTTTTCAAAATGAGTTGCCAAACGATCTAATGATTCATCGATTGATCCTGTTAACTCACCTGCTTGCAACAGGTTAATGACGAGTGGTTCAAAAATCCTAGGAAATTTCCGGGCAGCGTCAGATAAAGAATTACCGCTTTTTAAATCATCCGCAATCTCAACCAATGCTCGTCGCAAAGCTTTTGACTCTACTTGTTGAGATAGGATGACAACAGAATCAACTATCGTTACACCTGCACGCATTAACGTGGCGAATTGTCTCAAAAACATGATGAATTGTTCCCGCTTGACGGGGTTCCCGATGACAATATCTTTTTGAAGAGCAGTTTCAGCCATTTGTTTGATTTCAGTGATGCGAATGCCGTCGTCTCGAAGTTTCACGATTGCCTCACGTTGGTTCGCTGCTTGAATAATTCCTTTTCGCACGGCTTTACGGTCACGACCTACATATTGAAAGCGTGCCATTAATGCTCGTCCCCTTCAAGATACGGTTGTGCCGCTTCTTGTGTAATTTGGCCAGACTCGACAAGTTCTTTTACGGAAGTTGCCATCATGTGCATGCCAGCAGCTCGATTCGTCAAAATGACGTTTGGAATTTGATATACTTTCTCCGTACGGATTAAGTTCGAAATTGCTGGATTTGTAATCAAGATTTCAGTAGCCGCTCGACGACCTTTGCCATCTACTGTCTTGATTAATCGTTGACTAATTACCGCTTTCAACACGCCACCAAGCTGAGTACGTACTTGCGCTTGTTGTTCTGGCGAAAACACATCAATAATACGTTCAATCGTCGATGCGGCACTTGACGTATGTAAAGTACCCAAAACTAGGTGACCCGTTTCAGCCGCCGTAATGGCAATACTGATGGTTTCCAAGTCACGCATTTCCCCTACGAGAATGACGTCTGGATCTTGACGTAGTGCTGCACGAAGACCGTTCGAGAATGATTTTGTATCAAATCCGACTTCACGTTGGTCAATAATACTTGTTCCATGTTCGTGCATATACTCAATCGGATCTTCCAGCGTAATGATATGTAAGTTCATATCCGTGTTCATATGTTTGATCATCGCAGCTAACGTAGTCGACTTCCCTGAACCAGTTGGACCTGTTACCAAAATAAGCCCTTGCTTCGTTTCCGCTAATTTCTTCAGCGTATTCGGCATTTGCAATTGCTCGACTGTCGGAATGACTTGCGGAATGGTCCTAAAAGCAATAGAAATCTTGCCTTTTTGATGAAAAGCATTCACACGAAAACGAGCTACATTTTCAACTACATGTGAGTAATCGAGCTCTCCTTGCTCCAAAAACGTATCCCATAACTTATCGGGTGTAATTGCTTTAGCCATCTCTCTCGACATTTCCGGGGTTATTGGAGTGGAACCGAATTTGACAAGTTCTCCTTGCACACGAAATACAGGAGGAACGCCAACTGTTATATGAATATCGGATGCTTTTTGCTGAAAAGCATTGGTTAATAAAATATCTACTGATTCTCTCATGTTCTCACCTAATCTTGAAGGGCAACACGCAGAATTTCTTCTGTCGTTGTTTGGCCTTCTTTTACTTTCATCAGTCCGTCGTCTATTAAGAAGATGGTGTCATTGGCTTGGGCAATTTCTCGAATTTCTGCTGCAGTACCACCGCGGTTGATGACACTTTTAATTTGGTCATCAATGATTAGTACTTCATGAATGGCCATACGACCACGGTAACCAGTCATGCCGCATGATGGACAACCTTTTCCTCGCGAGACCGTCTGTATATCGAGTCCACGTTTCTGGAAAATATCAATTTCACGAATAGTAGGCTCCTGTTTCTCTGCACAATCACGACAAACTTTACGCACAAGACGTTGTGCCACAACGGCATTAATCGAACTCGTAACCAAAAACGGCTCCACACCCATATCCATCAATCGAGTGACCGAGGCGATTGAGTCATTTGTATGGATCGTACTTAATACTAAGTGACCCGTTAAAGAAGCCCGAATCGCAATTTCTACGGTTTCTTTATCTCGAATCTCCCCGACCATGACGATATCGGGATCTTGGCGCAGAATCGAGCGAAGGCCAGCCGCAAATGTTAAGCCTACATTCGAATTCACTTGAATTTGATTTATCCCTTCTAGTTGATATTCAACAGGATCTTCAACCGTAATGATATTCACTTCTTCATCATTTAGGTAGCTGAGCGCTGCATATAACGTTGAAGACTTACCCGAACCAGTTGGACCAGAAATCAGGACAATTCCATTTGGTTTGGCTATTTCTTTCATGAATCTCTCATAATTCTTTTCGTGGAAGCCGAGTTTTGATATATCCGTTAAGTTATTGGATAAATCCAAAATACGCATAACGATTTTCTCACCATAAACGGTAGGCAGAGTAGAGACACGTAAGTCAATTGGACGAAAATCAACATTCGTTTTAATACGACCATCTTGAGGAATACGATGCTCCGTGATATCAAGTTTTGACATAATTTTCACACGTGCCGTGACCATTCCCTGCATTAGCTTTGGAAGTGTTCGTTCATCATGCAACACTCCGTCAATACGGAAACGCACTAACAATCGAGTTTCCTGTGGATCAAAGTGAATATCACTCGCTTTTTGAGTCACCGCCGCAGATAAAATCTGATTAACGATTCTTACTACCGGTGCATCGATATCAAGCAGTTCTTCCTGTTTATCAACTGCAGAAGCTTGATCTACCAAGAAATCGTCAAACGATTCCTCTTCGTAATATTTGTTGATGGTTTTTAAAATCTCTTCCTTAGATGCAATCGCGGGAATGATATGAAAGCCGGTAATCAGACGCAAATCATCCATCGTAATGAAATCCATTGGGTCTTTCATGGCTACGTATAGTTTGTCCCCTTCTACTTTCAAAGGTACCATTAAACTGCGTTTTGCAACGTCTTTAGGAATCAGGTTAAATAACTTTGCTTCGAATGGGTAGTGATATAGCTGAACTTGAGGGATACCAAGTTGAATTTCGAGTACTTCGAGCAGTTGTTGCTCGGTGATAATTCCTTGCTGCAAAAGTGCGTCCCCAAGTTTTTCTTCCCGTGGTTTGTTTTGCAACACATTCGTTAGTTGGTCATCTGTAATCAAACCATTTTCAACTAGTAAGTCACCCAGTCTTTTTCGAATCAAGTTACACTCCCCCTATTACTTGCTTGGCGGAATAAGATTTCCACCTTTATCGTATTGTGGTTCCGAATCATTTTCATCATTCGCGTTACTGCCAGTATCATTAGTTGAACCAGAATCAGTTGAACCTCCCATAGAAGTTCCATCTCCTGTTGTTCCAGTACCCGTTCCGGTAGAAGGTTGTTCGTTTGAACCATCTGTCGTGCCCGTACCATCTCCGGTTCCCGCAGCAGGTATCGTAACGGTCAATGGATGAATTTCTACTTTATGAACAGGTGGATAAAAATCTTTAGATACTTCTTTCGTTTCTATAATGGCAGAGTCTGAACGTATGTTTTTAAATACAGCGACTTGAATGCCATTTTCACCTTGCGTTTTTACGCGCATCGTATTTGGTTCTACGAATGAACTATATTGTTTAATGGTTTTCGGTAGAAATTCCTGCTTATCACTGATTGTCGTTTCGTATTGATAAATAAAAGGAAATCCAGTGAGGCTAGCATTAAGACCTGTCCCCACTTCGTTCAGATTGATGGTAAAGCCGGTAGCATTCGGGTTTGTAAATACAAAATCAACCCCAAGTTCACGGTTAATGGAAGCTTCGAAGCCAAGCGGAACAGTAGTAGGAACAACCGGTCCGATACTTCTTTCATCCACCCCAAAATTCGTTTGCAATACCGACGCATATAAAATAGAAGCTACTGTGGTTAAATCTTGTTCCGTTAAAATTCCCAAATCCGTTGATTCGATAAATTCCAGCATCGAAAAAGTAGATTTCGGATTGATTACGTATCCATTTAGAGCTGTCATCAAATTACGAATGCCCACTGATGATTCAATATTGTTGAAAGTCACATTAGTAACTGCAGTATCGACTTTAGAATTTGCCAGTAAAGCACTTGTAATATCGATGATTTGATCTTTTCGTCCAGCGGCCAATTGTTCACGAATCGTTTCCGTGACAATTGCGATTTCTTCATCACTAAACACCATGGGAGAAAATTGTTGATTTAGGAATGTGCCAACGGATTCCTTCGTCACATCAAATTGCAGTTCATTTTTAGCTCCATCTTGTGCGTTAGTTAACGTGCTATCCGTATTGAATTGTACAACTTCCACTGGGAAAGGAACGACTGCATCTTGCAATTTAATTTGGACATTCGCTTCGCCGTACCAACCTTTTACACCTGTTTGCACGGTTACCGCAGCCTCGTTTTCAGGCAAATTTGAAACATCGTAAGGACCTATATATGTTTGTTCCCCGAAACCTTTTGATGGGAAAACTACTTCATCGATTACATATGTACCTGCTTGTGTTACACCGAAAAATAAAACAGTTGAGCCCAGTAGCGCTGCAAAAGTCGTCCCAAATAATTTATTGTTCATTTATTGGTCCTCCTTTTTTGCAGGTTTTAACCAGTCTTCAGCTTGAGATTCAATAACAGGTTGAACTTTCGGTGTAGGAGAAGTTGCTGCAACATAGGATTCTGAAGGTTTTTCTATCGCTTCATGAATAGATTTCGGCACATATAAATGCAATTCTTCTTCTTGAAGTTTTTCATTTTCCAACCGTTTCGTTAAAATTACGGCCCCTGCAAATAACAAACCTAACATAATCAAAACAGAATAATAGAGACTTAGCGTGGATTGTGCCAACAAGCCTAATAGAGCGATGATGAATCCGCCAAAAAGAAACATTAGCTTAGTTTTTAAATCTATTTTTTTTACGGATACTATCACGATTGGAAACACGATAAATGCAACCAGGATGAGAATAAGAAATTTAATCATGTTTCACCTCTTAGGGATTATAATTAACAATTACTTTTGCATTCTGCTGTTTATCAATATATGATGCTGTCACCTCAGTTACAGGTGGCGGTATTGGGACGTTAACGCTATTTATGCAAAATCCTACAAAATTCTTATAGGTTCCTATGAATCTCTCAGCATCGGGAATCTGTTTTGTTGAATTTGATGTGAAGTAATAGACATTTTCATGCTTTGAATTTCCGCCTTTAACTTCAAATGAGCTGTTATTAACATCAATCCCGTCTAAATTAATACATAACTTACCAAATTTAGCATCTGTATGTTTATCAATTTTTAATTTTATGGGGTTGTTATTGTCGCCAGTGATAAAAACATTTCCACTAATATTTTTAAAATGACTATCTGAATTAACGCCCTTAACAATTGCAGTACCTGCGTAATTATTGCCGTTTGTATCAATATTAATGATCCCATCCAGGAATAAAGTTAACTGACTTAGTGCTTTAATTTGATCTATGGAAATATCCTTGTTTGAATATACCTTCAAATTATTATATCCAGCTGCACAATTACCTTTAGGACAAAATGAACTCTCGATATCCTCTGCTAGTATTGTTATTTTACTAAAATCAATACCATTCTGTGAATTTTCAAAAACAGATGCTATATTCTCTGTCTTACTCAATTTACAAATTACTCCCTCAGTTAAAGGCTTAATATCTTTACAATTTTTATTAGTTACTGGGGGAGTAAATAAATATCTATTCATTGCTGTTGAGTCGTATGGGTTTGGTTCTGGAGCTGGCTTGTTTTTTGAAGTGATACTAGAAACAAATGTTGGTATTGGTACTAATAGTTCGTTTTTCAAAACTGCTGGTTTATCATCTGAATTTCCTTCAACTGAAAAAGGTAACTTATAATAGTTTACTCCATTAAAAAGAGTTGTATTTACCTGTACAACAGATTGATCTAAGACGGAATATGTTACTTCATTATCTAAAATCTTGTTATCAATAGTTTTAATGGATTGGTAGTATGTATTAAGCTCAATAAAGAACTTTTCTATTTGTTCAGTTGTTAGTGAATTAATTTTTGTTTGGGTTTTACAATTACTATGTTCAATATTTCCGTTACAAATAGCCAAATTATTCACAGCAGCTTCTAATTCCGTAACATGTTTTCTATATAACAAAGAAATTTGATTCTGCATATGACTTTCAACATATTTAACACCTAATTCTGCAGCTACAACCGCTTGATTTTTTTGATCAACCGTTTGCTCTTGTTTCACATGGTTGAGCGAGGCACTCATGAACACCGCTGACATGCTTAAGAATATTATAATGGTAAATAAAACTATTAAAAGAGCATATCCTCTATCATTTAACAATTTTTTCATTTTTCCGATAACCCCCACCGAGACTTTTGGTGTGTTTTTTTCAAACTAACTCATCCTATTATCATACTATTTGTATAAAATGTCATGTTTAAATAGGAAAAAATACATAAAAAGAAAAGAGTCGAGTTATTCGACTCTTTTCTTTTAGTTACCATAATCAACTGTCGCTTCAATTTCACTCGTGCTATCGATAAATTGTTTCATTGAATGCCCTTCTGGTAAACCGGAAGTATTTACATTACATTCATTTAAAAATGCCACGAAATCATTCATGTAAATTATCTTATCCTCAACGGCTGCGGGTAGTTTAACCATATCCGTCCGACCAGGGTAAAGAATTAATTTTCCATTGCCACTTAATATAGAGGGGTCAGTTAAATCAGAAGAATTCGCTAAACTTATGCCATTCAAATTAATACACATCTTAGAATTGGTCGAGACCGTTACGCTTTTTCCTGTTGATTTCCAATCTATATAACCGGTCTTGGCTTCATTCCCTAAAACAACTAGATTACTGTTCGTCAAGTTCATACTTACATGGAATGAGTACGAACGACTGACGATTGTGTTGTTATCTGCTGAATTACTGTTTTTAAGGATTAAGTCGCCATCTACGTACATGGAAATGTCTTGAAGTTGATTCAAGTTATCTACATTTACCGTTTGATTTGACGGTTTTATGTAAACTGTTCCGCCTCTGCCATCTAGATTGTTAAAATTACATTTGGACTTGTCTTTTACTGCATAACATAAATCCTCTACTTTGATACTTACTTTCGAAGGATC
Source organism: Paenisporosarcina sp. P4_B8 (assembly GCF_056402175.1). Taxonomy (NCBI): domain Bacteria; kingdom Bacillati; phylum Bacillota; class Bacilli; order Caryophanales; family Caryophanaceae; genus Paenisporosarcina; species Paenisporosarcina sp. P4_B8. The sequence continues at coordinate 112,270 of NZ_JBFUHX010000009.1, forward strand.
TGGCAAACTAGCTAAATAACTTTCAAGATTGGTGCCAGTATATTTGCAGACACCTGAAGTCATTTCACTAGCTTTGGTAGGACAAATGGTCGTATTGTCATTTGGTGGAATGAAAATGCGATCGACCGTTTCTTTTTCACTTAAAATCGTTTTGATTACAATATCATTCGTTTCGGATGTATGATCCGGGATGGTTACAATCAATTTAGCATTCAGAGTTTTAACTAAAGCATTTTGTTTCCCTTTTACGGAAAGAGGTATTTCAATTCTGCGAGTTGCTTGATCAAACACCAGGTTGGAGGCAAGTGGCATTAACTCATATTTCGTTTTTGAGTCAATTTTATTTTCTTGAGGAGCTAAGTCTGCATACATCCGATTTACCTCTGATGTATACATATCCACGCCGGCCTTTTCAATTTCTTGCGTTTCACAATCAATCCAGTTATTAATGTGTGCATTGGAATAAAAGACATTACATGCGGCAGTAGACATTCCAGAAGGGAGTGGTAAGTTATTATCCTTTGCAGTGGTAACTGCCGTTGCTTTATCCACTAAAGTAGTCAGACTGCTATTCATGAAATTTTTATAATCCTGATTTAATATTTTTATTTCATTCTTTAGATTGTTGATATTATATTTTACACCCATTTCGGCCGCGACAACGGATTGATTGCGGACGTCGACAGTACTTTCCTGCTTGGCATTATTAAAAGATGCGGCAACAAATACTGCTGATAAACCAACAAAAATAACAACTAAAAAGAGGACAAGTAACAAAGCATAACCTTTATGGTTTTTTACATACTTCATTTGAATCCTCCTCTTTACTTAGTTGTTTTATATCTCGTAAGTATCGTGTTTATTTTGTAGGTCGCATTTTTATATTTCACTGCAGCAACCAATGTGTAGTCATCTTTCGTTGGGTTAATCATTTGATTTACACTTGTCATAGTCACATTGAAACGAGTATCTGAAACTGGCTTGAATGAACTGGCAGGTGGCTCAGTTGTACTTGTACATAATGTAGAAGATACAGGAGCAATCATAATTCCACCAGAAGCCCCTTTAATGTAATAACAATCCCCTTTACGGTGCTGGTTCATTAATTTCGAAACAATTAAATTTGCTTCCTGTTGAGCGGAAGTCTTATTGGATTCCGCTATTGAATGCTTAAAGCCGATTCCCAAAGTTGTCATAATTAATATAGCTACCATTGAAACTAAGGCTAGAGCCACTATTAATTCCACGAGTGTTATGCCTTGATTATTTTTAATATATTTGATCATGAGGTCACCTCAATATAGCCATAAGTTTCACTACTCAATTGACCTCCGAGCGTATAAATTTTAAGAATGGTCTTATATAAAGAAATGGTTCCTGAAAGATCGGGCACATCGAATACTTGAATTTCGAATTTAAATTCTTCCCCTGAATCAACTGTGCTATTAAATTTGAATGAATTGTAATCGTCTTTATTAGTTGCCGGTTCGTCTGTAATTACGTGGCTATTAGTTATTGTTGTGGTTTCTTCAAATTGCAATTCAATAATAGGTTTAATCTGATCAAAAGGAATTATTTTTGTTGAAGTATGGGGAATATATTTCCCTTTGCTATTTTCAATAAACTCCGTCATTTCCTGCCGCACTATATTCATCGTATCCAACTTTGTCTCCGTCTTCGTATTAAATAAAGTCATTTGCGGAAACACAGTCATAATACCCACGAAAACAATTCCCATTATGACAAGGGCTGCCAGAACTTCCACGAGTGTCAGTCCATTTTGTTTGGATTTATTTGGAAATAGTTTCATATAATTTTTCTCATTTCATGTTGTTTATACGTATTATGTATTGTTTTAGTAGAATTGTCATTATTTTTATACTATATTTACTCTCTTATTCTATCCTAGGAAAAAAGAGCTGATTAGATCAGCTCTCTTCATTATTTCACATATTCTGCAACACGATTACGTCCTTCTCGTTTCGCCCCAATATATAGCGCTCTATCCGCATTACGAATCAATGCCATGGCATCGTCACAGTCTTCTGGTGCAGTTGAGACACCGATACTTGTTGTGATGTGGACGAAGGACAGCACGGGTTGATCTTCCAGGTCAGTCCGAATTTCAAAACGCGTGGTTTCGATTTTCTCACGTAATTCTTCTGCTAGTGCTAGTGATTGTTGTTTGGAGTAGTTTGGTAAGATGATAACAAATTCTTCTCCGCCATACCTAGCAATGATGCCGGCGTCCGCAAGTTCATTTTCCAACAATCTTGCCAGTCCAAAGAGTATATCGTTTCCACTCTGATGTCCATATGTATCATTGATGGCTTTGAAGTGGTCGATGTCCATCATCAATAATGATAATTGACGAAGCTCTCCATTTAGCAATTGGCTCATATTGGTTTCAAGTTGCTGATCTAAATACCGATAATTGTATAATTTCGTTAGGCCGCATCGTTCACTTTTAGATACTGCATCTTGTACGTATCGAGCTTTTTCAAGAGATACTGCAAAATAGGAACATAGCAAGCTGATAATCTGAAGTTGATAGGTTTCAAATGCATATTTTTTCCTTGAAGCTATGACCAGAATTCCTTCCATTTTTTGATTCCGACTAATTGGGACAGAAATGATGCTCTCTGTATCCGTTGGAAGAAAATCCGATCCTGACTTACGCCATTCTTTTTGTTTGTTGAAAAGAATCGACTTGTCTTTTTTATAGACAATTCCAGCTATACTTTTTAGTAATTCTTCGTGAGTTTGCAAAATTTCTACATTGATATCTTTTTCCTTCGACTTTAAGAAGCACATATTACCTTGGTCAATATCAATGATATAGGCATAATCAACTGGTAACATTTTGCTGATTCGTGATAAAAATAAATCGATAATTGCATCATTGCTGAGTCGATCTGCCAGCTCATGTCCTATTTCAGTCGCTTGGTTTAAGTCTTCGTTAACGCGTTCGGAATTATTGTATAAGCGGACTAGGAAGGTAATGATTAAGAATGGGATACCTAATAGTAAGAATGCTACAGGTCCAACATATTCATTTAGCAAATAAAGAGTAAAGCCGAATGGGAATGTCACGACTAAACCTGCATAATCCCAAAGTGAATCTCTTCCAAAGAAGCCGGTGTGTTCTTGCTTTGTTAAAACCAGATATAAGTGCAAAATTACATGATTAGAAAAAGTATTAATGATTTGATAGAGAAAACCGAATAAAAGAATATGTTTTAACTCGATCGAACCAATATCATAGCCCATTAAAATGACAGAAACGCCACTAATCACCGATACCATGAAAAACATAAATGAGTTAAATAGTGCTCGATAGAAATCGCTGAACCCGATTTTGAGTTGTATGGCCAGTGGAATAATTGCCAATTGCATGACCAACATTTCAACAAACACTCCATATTTCAAAAATATGGCAAGGTTGATCCATTGAACTAAGAAAACGGTTGTTCCAGCTACTTTAAACGGAAAGTATGTCGTTATTATTGCCAGACCTGCATATCCCAATAAAATTGGCCAATTAATTTCAGTAGGCTCTGCGAACTGGTAAATCGAATAAATGCCAAATGGTACAACCAGAACCCATATGGCCCAAATCAATCGTTGTGTTCGTTTAGAAATGTCCATATGCGCCCCTTTCAAAATGGTTCAATTTATCTAGTACTAAATACATCCTATCAAAATTAGAAAGTTTTGTCATCTTTAATATTCAAATAATTTTAAACACTTGAATAGCCTCCAAACGCAAGCTAGACAAGAGATAGAGCGAACCCGATACTATAGTCACTTGTTTTCCTGAAATTGTAATTCGTAATGATTCGAGTGGGTCTTTTGTCATTGTCACGTTAGTCGATTCGCTCATTTTCGACAAACTGATTGCGGACATTGCGCGCTCATCTTCGAAATCCACAAAAGTAAATTTTGATGAAATTTCTTCATAAACGCGCAATATTTTTTTGGCATCTTTCCCTTTTATCATACCTAAATAAAAATGAATGGGTGTATCTGGAAAGTATTCTTTCACAGTTTCAACGAGAGCACGAGCACTTGCCGGATTATGCGCTCCATCGAAATATAAATGATCTGTAATTTTTTCAAATCGTACTGGAATAAATGTTTTACTCAATCCATTTCGAAGGGTTTCTTCTTCAACTTCAACTTGGAGCGAATTGGCTATATGGAGTACAGCTCGAATCGCAATCGCTGCATTATTTAATTGATGGGAACCTTTGAGTGGAACAATCATATTCGTGAATTCATGACCTTCATTGTCTTGGTACAATCCATTCAATAAAGTGAAATCTTTATTTATTTTCCAAAGTGGAGAATTACCTTCATTTGTTTCTTCTATAAGTACTTGTTCAGCAGGCTCTTCCATTGGACCAATGACAACTGGACGACCAGGTTTAATGATTCCCGCTTTATGAGACGCCACTTCTTCAATTGAGTTTCCTAAAAATTGTTCATGCTCCAATGCAATGCTCGGAATGACTGAAATGAGTGGAGTAATGACATTCGTGCTATCAAACCTGCCCCCCATCCCCGTTTCCAACAGTACAACATCAGGTTGAAATTGTTCGAATGCCAGAAATGCAAGAACTGTTAATAATTCAAAATCCGTCAGCATTCCGCTGAGTCCCGCTTCTTTTGCACGACTGAAAGCCTCACTCAAGTCAATTGGTGAAATATACTCCCCATTTAGCTGAATTTGATCATGCACATCCATGAAGCAAGGCGAATAAAAACATCCCGTCTTTACGCCGTGTGACTGAAGCATACTATTCATCATGCTGATGGTCGAACCTTTGCCGTTCGTCCCTGCAACATGGACGAATTTGAGTTTCAAGTGAGGGTTTCCTACTTTTTCTAATGCATTACGGATTGCATCCAGCCCTGGTTCTATTGTGTTTTTGCTTTCCATTTGAAAACGTTCTTTGTATTCATTAAACTTCGGAATCATAATTACATCTCCTTTCTATAAACGAGAAAAGAACCCCACCTTCATAATAAAGGCAGGGTCACATATTAAAGTACTTTTGTTTGTGCTTTTTGTTTTAAATAAGGACGAGCAAGCGACATGAAGTATAGCGAGCCGGTTACTAGAACAACATTTGACTCGTCTACTTTTACTATAGTCTGCTCGAGTGCCTCTTGCCAGCTTAGAATCAATTGTTTTTCTGGATGCTTAGTCGCTTCAAAAATATCATTTCCAGCTGCCGCATTTTTCACATGAATTTCTGTGACAGTAATGCTTGCTGAAATTTCATCCAGCATATGAAGCACGGATGCAATGTCTTTATCTTGAAGCGCTGTAAAGACGACGTGAATATTTTTTGTCGCGTAGCGTTGTTGAATGGTTTGAATAAGCACTTCCATACCTGCCGGATTATGTGCACCGTCTATGATGACGTTAGGTAAAATTTCTTCAAAACGCGCTGCCCAACTAGAGGTAATCAGACCATGACGGATACTCTCTTCAGAAATGGTAAAACCGTGATGTTTGTTTAATAACAGCGCAGCTGTAATGGCAAGCGACGCATTTTCAACTTGGTGATGCCCCATCATTTTCAGGGATAGATCATCCATTTTTTCACCGTTTAATCGATAAGAAAAACTTTGTTTATTTATTTCCTGAGTTACATTTCCAATAAGAAAATCTTTATATAATTGGTAAATCGGCGCTTGTTCCAATTCGGCCTTCTGTTCGATAACCGCAACAGCCTGTTTGTCTTTGACTGCACTAATCACCGGAACGAGTGGTTTGATGATTCCCGCTTTTTCTTTAGCGATGGCTTCAAGGGTGTCGCCTAAGATATGCGTATGATCAAGCGAAATGGACGTTAAAATTGATAGCAGTGGTGTCAGTACGTTAGTTGAATCGAACTTCCCGCCAATCCCTGTTTCAATTAAGGCAATATCCACTTTCATGTCGTTATAGTACATAAATGCAATGACCGTCAAAATTTCGAAGAAGTTCGAGCCTTCTCCAACTTGACCTTTTTGCAGAAGTGGATAGATATCGTTCATATATTGGATAAATTGTTCGTCTGTAATCATTACATCATTCATCATGATGCGTTCGTTTACTTTTTCAAGGTGAGGAGATATGAAGCTTCCGACTTGGAGGCCTTCAGCAATTAATATTTCTTTAAGAGCATTCAAAGTTGAACCTTTGCCGTTTGACCCTGCAATGTGAACAGAACGGAATCCTTTATGTGGATTCCCGAGGACCGCCAGGATGGAAGTGATACGACTTAATCGACCATTTCGCTCCGTTTTCTGATCCATGGAATATATGTATTCAACTACTTTATCAACTGATGTAAACACATTTGGTCACTCCTCAAACTCAATACTCCCAGAACATCTGAGAATTCACTCTATTCTATCATGTTCAATTACTGAAAAGATATGAAATTATTTCTAGTTACTAATGAAATTTTTATGCTGAGATATCTTTAAGTAACCCCCTTGAATGTAGCGTGGTTACACGACAACGGCGTTTTCCAACTAAAGGTTCAAATTTTCCGATTAAATGCGATATATTTCCAACTAAAGTTCCATATTTTCCAACTAAACTCTAAATCGCTTAAGAAGTCGGCCTTTAATAACCTTTCGAGAATGAAATCTAGATATCTTCCCTCGAATCCTAGATTTCATCCATCGAAATGCAGATAAACTATTCTTCACACCATAAAAAACACCCCAAAAGCCTAAGCTTTTGAGGCATCATCACTAACTTATAAATTCTTCAATTCAGCCAAGCGTTTTTCAACGGTTGCATGTTTTTCGATGTAATCCTGTTGTTTTGCGCGTTCTTCTGCAACAACTGCTTCAGGTGCTTTCGAAACGAAACGTTCATTTGAAAGTTTGCCTGTTACAAGCTTAACTTCTTTCGCCCATTTCTCCAGCTCTTTCTCCAATCGTGTAGTTTCAGCTGCTACGTCGATTAAGCCTTCAAGTGGTAAGAATAGTTCTGCACCTGAAACGACACTTGACATTGATTGACCTGGTGCTTCAATCCCTTGACCTAAAACCAATGGTTCTGGGTTACAGAATTTCTCCAAGTACATCGCATTTGCTTCGAGTACTGCTAATGTTTCTGAATCTTTAGCAGAGATGTATAACGGCACTTTTTTGCTCATTGGCGTTTGTACTTCTGCACGGATCGCACGTACTGAACGGATGATATCCGAAAGTAATTTCATGCTTGATGCTTTTGTGCTGTCCGTCAATGATTCATTAACAGTCGGCCATGCAGCAATCGTAATTGATTCGCCTTCATGCGGTAGGCTCTGCCAGATTTCTTCCGTGATGAATGGCATGAATGGATGTAGTAAACGCATCGTGTTGTCTAAAACGTATGCCAACACTGAACGAGTCATTTTCTTCGCATCTTCATCTTCACCGTATAACGGCAACTTCGCCATTTCGATGTACCAGTCACAGAAGTCATCCCAGATGAAGTTATAAAGGGCACGCCCTACTTCACCAAACTCATATTTCTCTGCCAGTTTTGTTACTTGGTCAATTGTTTCATTCAAGCGAGTCAAGATCCATGCGTCCGCAACAGATTTTTCTCCGCTTAAATCAATATCTTCAAACTTCATGCCTTCCATGTTCATCATGGCAAAACGTGAAGCGTTCCAGATCTTATTCGCGAAGTTCCAAACCGATTCCACTTTCTCGATTGAGAAACGTAAATCTTGCCCTGGTGATGAACCAGTTGATAAGAAGTAACGAAGTGCATCCGCACCGTATTTATCAATTACGTCCATCGGGTCTACTCCGTTGCCTAATGACTTAGACATTTTACGTCCATCTTCAGCACGTACAAGTCCGTGAATCAATACATCGTCAAATGGACGTTGGTCCGTGAACTCAATTCCTTGGAAAATCATACGTGATACCCAGAAGAATATAATGTCATATCCTGTTACTAATACATCAGTCGGGTAGTAACGTTTGAATTCTTCGTTTGTTTCGTCCGGCCAGCCCATTGTTGAAAACGGCCATAGTGCAGATGAGAACCATGTATCCAAAACGTCTTCATCTTGTTTCCAGTTTTCGATGTCTGCAGGTGCTTCATGACCTACGTAAATTTCGCCCGTTTCATTGTGGTACCAAGCTGGAATGCGGTGGCCCCACCATAATTGACGAGAAATACACCAGTCGCGGATGTTCTCCATCCAGCGCATATAGGTGTTTTCAAAGCGTTCCGGTACGAACTGTACTTTGTCTTCGCCTCGCTGCAATTTAATTGCTTCGTCTGCGAGTGGCTGCATGTTTACGAACCACTGTGTTGAAAGATACGGCTCAACTACTGCGCCGCTACGCTCTGAGTGCCCAACTGAATGCATATGCTCTTCGATTTTGAACAATACTCCCGCTTCTTGAAGATCCGCAACAATTTGCTTGCGGCATTCGAAGCGATCCATCCCTGCATATTTATCCGCATTGTCATTCATCGTTCCGTCTTCTTTCATAACCAATACGCGCTCTAAGTCGTGACGGTTACCGATTTCAAAGTCATTCGGGTCATGTGCAGGTGTAATTTTAACAGCACCGCTTCCAAATTCCATATCCACATAATCATCTGCAACGATCTTGATTTCGCGTCCTATGATCGGCAATGTAACGGTTTTACCAATTAAGTGCATGTAGCGTTCGTCTTTCGGGTGAACTGCTACTGCAGTATCCCCCAGCATCGTTTCCGGTCGAGTTGTCGCAACTTCAATATGACCCGTGCCATCTGTTAGCGGGTATCGCATATGATAGAAAGCACCCTGTACGTCTTGATGGATTACTTCGATATCAGATAACGCTGTTTTCGTTGCTGGATCCCAGTTGATGATACGTTCGCCGCGATAAATAAGCCCTTTGTTGTAAAGCTTAACGAATACTTCTTTAACAGCATTTGATAAGCCATCATCGAGTGTAAAACGTTCACGTGAGTAATCAAGACCTAATCCAATTTTTGACCACTGCGTACGAATATGACCTGCATATTCTTCTTTCCATTTCCAAGTCTCTTTAACAAATTCATCACGTCCTAAATCGTAACGTGACTTACCTTCAGAACGAAGTTTTTCTTCTACTTTTGCCTGTGTCGCAATACCTGCATGGTCCATTCCTGGCAACCATAGTGCATCATATCCTTGCATGCGTTTCATGCGGATTAAAATATCTTGAAGTGTTGTGTCCCAAGCATGGCCCAAGTGTAATTTACCTGTTACGTTTGGCGGTGGGATTACAATGGTGTATGGTTCTTTGCCGCTTTCAGGCTGTGCTTCAAAATACTTTCCTTTCAGCCACCATTCGTAGCGCCCTTGTTCAATGGACTTCGGATCATACTTCGTTGAAAGTTCTGGTTTTTGTTCAGTCATAATCGATTCCTCCTTTTTTTGAAAACAAAAAAACTCCTGTCGTCACAAAAAGGACGAAGGAGTTGTTCGCGGTACCACCTTTATTCGCAGATGACAAAAAAATCATCACGCTCTCAAGTTTATATAACGGCTTTTAACCGGTTTCTGCTACTACAGGTTCACAGAAACTGCTCATGGGCGACATTCAAATGTGTGTTAACGGAAACTCTCACCAAACGTTCCCTCTCTTGTGAAAACAGCACCACTTTACTCTTCCCAATCAATGCATTGTTATTTAGTTTTGTAACATATTGTATTTCCAAGATGAGATTATTGTATAGGACTGCACGACAACTCGTCAAGTATTTTTGAAAGGAGGAATCTCAATGCGAAGAGGATATAATCCTTATCTGCTTCCACCGTGGCTTCGAAGAACCCGCTTCTACTGCAAAGACATCATTTTGCCGATCACAGTTTTCGAACTTATCCGTACCATTTTCATCCCGACGACCTTCGATTTCTTGCTGCTGTGCTTGTTAATTTTCATCTTATTTTTATTTCAAAAAGATATTATTTAACTTCATAGACGGAGTAGCCGTCTTTTAAATCACTCAGGAAGAATGGCAATGCTATATTTTCTTTGACCACCGGATTTTCCTCGGAAGTGGAATTGACAGGCTCAGTGAATACTTCTACGGAAGAGGATTCCCGTGGTTCAGGAAGTTCATACGAGCAAGTAACGCTCCATTCCACTTTCAATGTTTTTTCATCGGTGACAGATGCATTTACGTCCGACAGATGGATTTCAGGCTCTACTTTGCCATGAACATAATTTGGAGGTAATTCCACGAATAAAGGCACCGCATATTCAAAGTAGCCGTTTTCCCCATTCATGTCCAAGTCCTCGATTGAAACCCATTCAGACGTTCCGTGGTGCTCACATTCACCTGGTTGGAAAGCTACATGTGCTGCAATATGGTAAATTCCATATAAACTGCTTACTCCTTTAACTTGCTGAAACTCTACTTGTGGCTTGACCTCAATTAGTGAAGCATTTGTTGGCACCCCAAAACTTTCCGGGAAATAAAAAACTTCTTGAAGCTTCCAATTAACTTGATTCACTTCTTGTCCTCCTTCACAAAGCTATGTGAAAGATTTTATGCGAGGGAACGAGCCTTTATGCTTTCGTGAAGAACTTCTTATTGTTCCTAAAGTTTCTCGGACGTAGTTCATTATTTTTTAAGACGTCACCAGCTCTATTTCAGATGACAACGCCGAAAAGTCAGTCTAAGCAACCGCTCACTATCAAACATCAGGCTTTCGACCATTTTTTCAATGCATACGTCATCACAGGTCCTGCAATCAGCAGGATAAAGAAAATCCGGAATAAATGAAAACTGGTGACGGTCGACAAATCTGCACCCGTTTCCAATGCTGTAATGGACATTTCGGCAATTCCTCCAGGCGCTGCGCTAATAAAGAAATCTAGAAACGTGTTAACTGGATGAATGTTTGTCAGTACGTATGCAACGAATCCACAAAATGCAATAAGCGCCAAGTTTGTCAGCACAATCGCTGCGAACAATCGTATCGACAATTGATCTCTTACTTTTTCGAGCTGTAAGCCTAAATGAGCACCCACAAATATTTGAGACAGAATTAATACGATGGAAGGCACTTCGATAACTGGATGGTCTGTCACGAACTGCACAATGGCCATTGATAAAATAGGGGCCATCATTTCAGGCAAAGGAAAATGTATTTTTTTCATTGCGATAAAAAAGGAAGTACCAAGCAAGACAGCTATGACGAAATGAGTAACATTAAATGTTGGCAACTCAGTCAGTGTCGCTTCATTGAAATGACTGCCTTTTGGAATCCAGGCAGTCAAAAAAGGGACAACCGTCACGACCACAAAGATCCGAAACGTCTGCATCAATGTCACGATGGTGGAATTCGCCGATTTCACTTCTTCACTCAGCAACACCATTTGGGATAGCCCACCTGGCAAAGAACCTAACACGCTGGTTGCAAGGGTTTCCCCAGACATTTTCATGAAAAGCAGGCTTAATAATAGTGCTACACCTGAGACTGACAACGTCATCAATACCATCAGGGGAAAATCAAACCACATAAGTTCAATGGATGTTTTCGTAAAAGACGAGCCGATTTGAATACCAAGGAAAATCAAACCAATCTGTCGATATATTCGTGGCCACTCAAATTGCAATTTAGTATATTGCCTTAAAAGCAGTAATGAAACCATCGGTCCTAGCAACCATGGCAAAAAGATGCCGATTCGGTCAAATATGAAACCAGCCGCTGCTGCAATTATAAAAGTACGTATGATTATCCAAGACTGTTGCAACAAGACCACACCTTTCTTCATTGAAAAAAGCCCTGATACTCGAATGAGTACCAGGACATGTGTATTAAGCCAGTTGTTTAAATACTTTATGGAATGCTTCCACAGTTTTCGCAATGTCTTCAGACGTATGAGCGGCAGATAGGAACATTCCTTCAAATTGTGAAGGTGGCAAGAAAATGCCTTCCTCAGCCATCAAGCGGTAATATTTTGCAAACAGTTTAAGATCAGACGTTTTCGCCACGTCGTAGTTCGTTACTGTTTCATTCGTAAAGAAGAATCCAATCATGGATCCCGCACGATTCACTGTGTGTGGGATGTGGTATTTCGATGCCGCTTCACAGAAGCCAGCTTCCAACTGATCCGCAAGTCTGTTGAAATGCTCATACGTTTCAGGAGTTAAGCGAGACAGGGTTTCAAGACCTGCCGTCATCGCTAATGGATTACCTGAAAGTGTGCCTGCTTGATAAATCGGGCCACTTGGCGCGATTCGGGACATAATTTCAAGTTTCCCGCCGTACGCACCGACTGGAAGTCCTCCGCCGATTACTTTACCAAGACACGTCAAATCCGGTGTTACGTTAAAGTGACCTTGGGCACAGTTATAACCGACACGGAAGCCCGTCATTACTTCGTCAAAGATAAGAACTGTTCCGTTATCTGTTGATAGTTCACGAAGACCTTCGAGGAAGCCAGGTTGAGGTCCGACTACGCCCATATTCCCTGCCACTGGTTCTACGATAATTGCTGCTAAGTCATCTCCGTGCTGTTTAAATGCTGCACGTACACTCTCCAAATCATTGTAAGCTACTGTAATCGTGTTTTTAGCTACTGATTCCGGCACACCTGGGCTATCCGGTAAACCAAGTGTCGCAACACCTGAGCCTGCTTTAATCAATAAGCTATCGCCATGTCCATGGTAACAACCTTCGAATTTCAGGATTTTATTACGTCCAGTGTAACCACGTGCTGCACGAAGTGCGCTCATCGTTGCTTCTGTTCCGGAAGATACCATACGTACCATTTCAATCGATGGCACACGTTCCATGACCAATTTTGCCAAGTCATTTTCAACGACTGTAGGTGCACCGAAACTTGTACCCGTTTCAGCTACTTTTTGAATAGCTGCCACGACGTCAGGATGAGAGTGACCTAAAATAAGCGGTCCCCATGAAAGTACATAGTCGATATAGTCATTTCCATCGATGTCTGTAATTGTTGCACCTTTTCCGCTTGCCATGAAAATCGGATCCATATCAACCGATTTGAATGCACGTACCGGACTATTGACACCACCTGGCATCAATTTCACGGCTTCGCTGAATGCTTGTTTTGATTTATCGTAAGAACGTTCCATTATTTCGCCCCCAACCAACGAGCCACATCTTTCGCGTGGTACGTCATGATTAAATCCGCGCCTGCGCGCTTCATGCTTGTAAGTGTTTCAATGACAATTCTTTCTTCGTCTATCCATCCGTTTTGTGCTGCCGCTTTCACCATGGCATATTCCCCGCTCACATTGTAAGCCACGACCGGTAAGTCGAAGTTATTTTTCACGTCACGCACGATATCCAAGTAAGATAGTGCTGGTTTAACAATCAGGAAATCTGCGCCTTCTTCGACGTCAGATGTTGCTTCGCGCATCGCTTCATTGCGATTTGCAAAATCCATTTGATACGACTTGCGGTCACCAAATTGAGGTGTACTGTTTGCCGCGTCACGGAATGGACCGTAATACGCGGATGCATATTTCACTGCATACGACATAATAGGAAGATGTGAAAAGCCTGCTTCATCCAAACCGTAACGAATAGCCGCTACGAATCCATCCATCATGTTTGACGGAGCAATAATGTCAGCACCCGCTTTCGCTTGTGCAATGGCAGTGCGAGCCAATAAATCAAGAGTTGGATCGTTTAGGACTTGTCCGTTTTCAATAATTCCGCAGTGACCATGGTCCGTATATTCACATAAGCACGTATCAGCAATGACAACCAAATGTGGGTGACGTTCTTTTACAAAGCGAATCGCTTCTTGAATGATGCCATGATCATGGTAAGCTTGTGTGCCTTCTGCATCTTTCTCAAGAGGTATGCCGAATAAAATAACCGATGGGATACCAAGTGATACAACTTCGTCCACTTCCTCACCTAAGCGATCCAAAGAAAATTGGTATACGCCTGGCATTGAAGCGATCGGGTTTTTAATATTTTCGCCTTCAGCAACGAAAATCGGGTAAATCAAATCATCTGTATGTAATTTAGTTTCGCGTACCATTGCACGCAAAGTTTCGCTGTGACGCAAGCGTCGGTGTCTATTAAATTGAAGTTCTTTCATTTGTATGAGTCATCCTTCCATTTAGCAATTTCTTGAATGAGTGCAAGCCATGTGTAAGTTGTTGGCTGTATATGAACTGCAACACCTTGTTTTTTCAATTCAGTTGCAGTCACATGACCAATTGCAGCAATCGTCATTTCGTTCCAACCGATTTTGGGCGCAATTTCACGTGTGAATACTTCCACTGATGAGGGACTTGCAAATGCCACAAAAACATCTGGATGTTGAGTGAGATAGTCACCTAGACTTTTAGCGTTACCCTCATCCGGCAGAGTTTCATATACGGTCCATTCGTCCACGGATTGTGATAGGCCTTCTTTTATCGTAGCTTTAGCAAGTGATCCACGTAAAAACAAACAAGTATCTGAGTAACCGGCTACCAACGGGAATTGTTGAACGAATGCATCCGCACTGAACGTAGTCGGCGTAAACGTCACATGAAATCCTATGCGTTCTAAAGCAGTTGCAGTTTTACTTCCAACTGCTGCAATCTTACAAGGCAAGCAATCCACGAGAATCTTGTGTCGCAGCACCTTTTGTTCGAATGCACCTACTGCATTTTGGCTTGTAAAAATCAACCAGTCATAAGTGTGGAGACTATTAATAAATTGTTCGTCTTGAAACGTTACTTCCTGAGTTCGGATGAGCGGGAAAGAAATGAATTCGCCACCCAGCCTTGTCACTTCAAGAAATGCTTCGTCTGACTTTGGTTGACCTGTAAAGACAATCGTTTGTCCTTGCAAATCACCTTTTTTAGACATTTAAATCGGCTCTTACTTGTTGAATCAAATCGTAAGCACCTTGCTCGCTTAATGTCACTGCCACTTCTTTTCCTGCAGTTTCTGGTACAACATTCTTAGAAGTTTGTTTGAAAACTTTTTCAGCATCAGGTGAAGCAACCAATCCTGTAAAATGAACATCTCCGTTTTCCACAGTTGCAAAACCAGCAATCGGTACTTGGCAACCGCCATCCATTGCATGTAAAAACGCACGCTCTGCATGAACGGCTTTCCAAGTTTCTTCATGTGTCAGTTTGCCAAGCTCTCCTAATAATTCCGCGTCGTCTCCACGGCATTCGATTGCTAAAGCACCTTGACCCACAGCAGGAAGACAATCTTCAGTTGATAAATATTCCGTCACCACATCATCGCTCCACCCAAGTCGCTTGAGTCCAGCTGCAGCTAAAATAATCGCATCGTACTCTTCTGTTTCAAGTTTCGCGAGACGAGTATCTACATTTCCGCGAATCCATTTGATTTCAAGGTCTGGACGCAATAACAGAAGTTGAGCTGAACGGCGTAAACTGCTCGTTCCAACAACTGCTCCTACCGGTAAGTCCATAAATTTCACATGCCCAGTTGAAATAAAAGCATCACGTGCATCTTCACGCGGAGGAATACAACCGATGACAAGTCCTTCCGGCAATTCCGAAGGCATGTCTTTCATGCTGTGAACAGCAAAATCGATTTCTTTGTCGTACAAGGCTTGTTCAATTTCTTTGACAAACAATCCTTTGCCCCCAACTTTTGAAAGTTGAACGTCCAGGATTTGATCACCTTTTGTAACGATTTCTTTTACTTCAAACTCAAATGGTGCTCCCGCTTGTTTCATTTGATCGATAAACCAATTTGTTTGTGTCAATGCCAATTTACTTCTTCTCGAACCTACAATAATTTTTCTCATTATAACAACCCCACTTAACCGATTAATTAGATTTTAGTACCAAAAATGAAAGTCGGATAATCGACTTCCCAAGAAAAAATTCACCAACACGAGCAGGAAGGCATAAGCATGACCCCATGCATAATTTGTTCCGTGAAGTGTCCCTTTTTTTCTTCGATAAAATAAATAGCCGTATACAAATAATAAAATAAATGAACCTATGATTTTCACATCAAAGAGCGAAAATTCATTGAGTGTAACGTATCCCCATTGCAGCCCAAGAATCAGACTGACGAGCAGGAATGGAATGCCAACGACGATTGACACGGTCATCCCCTTCTCCGTTTGATCAAGAGAAGGCAGTTTCCCGAATTGTTTCGTCCATTTCTTTTTCTTTAATAAGCGATACAAAATATGATACAACGCCGAAAAGACAAAAGATAACGAGAATCCTACATACGACAGGATCGCAAAAGTCACATGGATGAATAACAACTCTGATAACAGTGTTTCCCCAACAGGTGAGCGTTCAATCTGAACAGGTGAAAATGTATGAATTGTCATAAAAATAAAACCGATGACATTCAGGAAAAACACGGGAACCATCATACGGTATATAAGGTGAAGTACAATGGATAACGAGATTAATAACCAGGCATAAAAATAAATGCCTTCAAACAAAGTCAATATCGGAAACCTTTTCGTCTCAACAATATATAGGACTAAAAAAACCGTTTGCAATAGCCACACAATGCTGAGTAGCCAAAACGCAATGCGGTGAGCTTTTGAATCTTTATCTAAATAATCAATGAAGTAAAATACAAGACTGATTGCGTAGAGGACAACCATACCTTCATGCAGCCTTGTCATGGTCAAATCCGCCACTACCTTACCCCTTTTCGCTTAAGAAATAAAAAAGCGTTTTCGCATGTATAGTTTACCATACAGATACGAAAACGCCTCCTAACATGAATTAATATGAATACCCTGGATTAACTGCTATCTTTTTTTCTTCAACAACTTCTAGCTGTTGTTTAACAGCCATCATTTGACGTTGTTTTTCTTGCTGAACCTCTTCTACAATACCAAATATCTGCTGGAATAATTGCAGTTGTTCATGTGAATTTGATGAAACTGCAAGTTCTTTCGCCTGCAGGATTGGATCTTTTAACAATTGATTGATAATTGATTTAGTATGTTTGCTTAATATCTTGCGTTCTCGATCCGTCAGTTCAGGCATTTTGTTTTCAATGCTGACCATAGTCTCTGCTTGTATTTGCATCGCTTTTTGACGAAGTGCCGAGATGATAGGAACGACTCCCAATGTACCGAGCCAATTGTTGAACTGGACAAGTTCCTGTTCAATCATCAACATGATGTCATTAGCAGCAAGTTGTCGTTCCGCTAAGTTCGCTTCCACAATGCCTTGCAAATCATCTATATCATATAGGAACACATTTGGAAGCTCACCAATGCGCGGATCCAAATCACGTGGTACTGCGATATCCACCATGAATAATGGCTTTCCTTTACGAATGCGCTCCACAAATTGCATCAATTCCAAGTCAATAACGTATTCAGTTGAACCTGTTGAACTAATTAATATGTCAGCTTCAAGCAATGCACATTGAAGTTCTTGCATCGATTTCGCCTGACCATCAAATTTCTCTGCAAGTAATTGAGCTTTC
This sequence comes from Paenisporosarcina sp. P4_B8, assembly GCF_056402175.1. Lineage (NCBI taxonomy): Bacteria > Bacillati > Bacillota > Bacilli > Caryophanales > Caryophanaceae > Paenisporosarcina > Paenisporosarcina sp. P4_B8. The sequence continues at coordinate 129,708 of NZ_JBFUHX010000009.1, forward strand.
TCGAAGGTGCGGTTGATGACTGTGATTTTCTCTGCTCCACTTCCGTGAAGGTTCTTAATCGCCAGTTCACCCATTTTCCCTGCCCCTAAAATGACAACATGCTTTTGCTTCAATGAACCGAAAATTTTCTTTCCTAGTTCAACGGCAGCATAAGAAACAGAAACCGCGTTCTCACCGATTGCTGTTTCAGCATGTGCACGCTTCGCAAGAGTAATCGCTTGTTTGAACAATTGGTTGAATACTGTTCCAGTTGTCCCCCGTTCTTGGGCATCCAAGAAACTTTTGCGTACTTGTCCAAGAATTTGTGTTTCTCCAAGCACCATTGAATCGATCGAAGCAGTTACTCGGAATAGATGCTCCATCGCCCCATCATTTTCATAAATGAATAGGTACGACGAAAACGATTCAATCGGTAACTTGAACCATGTCGCAAGGAATTGCTTTATATAATAACGTCCGGTATGTAACTGATCGACAATCGCATAGATTTCGGTACGGTTACATGTAGAGACAATCACGTTTTCCAATATGCTTTTCTGCTCTTGCAGTGCTTGCATCGCCTGCGGTAAATCGGACTCAACGAAGGACAATCGTTCGCGAATCTCTACCGGCGCTGTACGATAATTAACACCCACTACGATGGTATGCATGGCTTCATGACACCTTTCACGTTCTATTTCACGCCTTTTATTATAGCATAACGTTTTTAAAAACAAGGTTTTAAATGTGAACAAGCTATGAAATCAAGGCTGATTGGTAAGCTACTTTATAATAATTATAATGTAAGTGTATCAAAACGTCTGAACGCATACAATCGTTTTGCTTGTAGGCGGAATTGTCTGTGAATGGTTGAGCAAATCGGAATGGTTGTTGCTCCAGGTTGACAATATCGAGTGCCAGGTTGACAGTTTGCGGTTCCAAGTAGACAGAAACAACTTCCAGGTAGACAGTTTACCATTCCAGGTTGCACAAAATCCCCACAACCTTTATATTACCTCTGACAAAAACTTCAATCCTCCAGATTCACAAATCATTAAAAAAACTCCCTAAAAAGCATAAGGCTTCTTAGAGAGTGTAACCGTTCTATTCTATTTCTAGTACCATACGACGTTTGATTTCTGCCCATGCCGCATCAAATCCAAGACCCGTTTCCGAAGAAAACAGAATCATCGTATCATGCGCTTCCATATCAAGTTCGTCACGAACCATTTTCTTATGCTTCTCCCATTTGCCTTTCGGGATTTTATCCGCTTTTGTGGCAATGACGATACAAGGAATGTTGTGATACTTCAGGAAATCATACATCATGCAATCATCATCGGATGGTGGATGACGAAGATCCACAATCTGGATAACGGCTTTCAGCACGTCACGACTCGTAATATACGTTTCGATCATTTTACCCCAAGCTTCACGTTCGCTTTTCGAAACTTTTGCATAGCCGTATCCAGGAACATCAACGAAAAACAATTGTTCTTCAATTTTATAGAAGTTCAATGTTTGCGTTTTCCCCGGCTTTGAAGAAATACGCGCCATACTCTTTCGGCCTATCATTTTATTAATAAATGAAGATTTTCCTACATTTGATCGACCAGCAAGAGCAAACTCCGGAAAACCATCTTCCGGATATTGCTCTGGTCGTACTGCACTGATTACTAATTCCACGTTATGCACTTTCATTGCACGCCGCCTCCTTCTAGTGCTATTTCCAGCACTTCGTCAGCATGCGAGACAAATTTGAATGTTAAGTCCTCGCGCACACTTCCCGGTATATCTTCTATATCTCGTTCATTTTCTTTAGGTAAAATAATCGTTGTTAATCCTGCACGGTGAGCGCTTAACGTTTTTTCTTTAACTCCACCGATTGGCAACACGCGACCACGTAATGTGATTTCACCAGTCATGCCCACTTCACGTCGAATAGGACGTTTTGACAAAGCCGATACAAGCGCCGTTGCAATGGTAATTCCGGCAGAAGGTCCGTCTTTCGGAACCGCCCCTTCAGGCACGTGAATATGAATATCATGCGATTCATGGAAATTCGCATCCAGTCCTAATACTTCGGTTTTCGATCGAACGAATGACAAGGCTGTCTGAGCAGACTCTTTCATGACATCGCCCAATTTACCAGTCAAAATCAGCTTTCCTTTACCAGGTGAAAGAGATACTTCAATTTGAAGTGTGTCTCCACCAACAGTGGTATAGGCCAAGCCCGTCGCAACACCTACCTGGTTTTCTGTTTCAGCTTGTCCATAACGGAATTTATGTTTGCCGATTAGATCTTCCAAAGAAGAAGCTTTGATGACAATGCGTTTTTTATCAGTGGATACCACTTGTTTGGCAGCTTTACGGCAAATAGCAGCAATTTGGCGCTCGAGACTACGTACACCCGCTTCACGTGTGTAATAGCGAATCAAGTCAAGAATCGCATCATCTTTAAGTTGCAGTTGCGATTTCGTCAAACCATGTTCTTTCAACTGTTTCGGCAATAAATGATTTTTTGCAATGGATTGCTTTTCCATCTCCGTATAGCCTGCAATAGAAATAATTTCCATGCGATCACGGAGTGGTCCTGGAATCGTGCTTAAATCATTAGCAGTTGCAACGAATAACACGTTTGATAAGTTATATGTTTCTTCGATGTAATGGTCGCTGAAATTATGGTTCTGTTCTGGATCCAATACTTCAAGCATCGCTGATGAAGGATCCCCACGGAAGTCATTTGACATTTTATCAATTTCATCCAACAAGAAGACCGGATTAATTTTTCCGGCTTTTTTCATCCCCTGAATGATGCGTCCAGGCATTGCACCTACATACGTGCGACGATGTCCACGAATTTCTGATTCATCTCGTACACCACCCAGTGAAATACGAACGAACTGACGTCCTAATGATTCTGCAATGGAACGGGCAAGCGAAGTTTTTCCGACACCTGGTGGTCCAGCCAGACAAAGAATCGGTCCGCGCAATGATTTGGTCAATTGACGAACAGCTAAATATTCGAGCACACGCTCTTTTACTGACTCCAGTCCATCGTGGTCACGATTTAAAATAGCTTCCGCTCGGTTGATATCCAATCGATCAGCTGTAGCATCCGTCCATGGAATGGCCACTAGCCAATCCAAATAGTTGCGAATGACGCCACTTTCAGCAGCGGCAGCCGGAAGTTTTTCATATCGGTCTAACTCTTTCAAAGCCACTTTTAACGTGGATTCAGGCATTCCTGATTCATCGATTTTCTTGCGAAGGTCAGCTACTTCTCCTGTTTTACCTTCTCGATCGCCAAGTTCCGTTTGAATCGCTTTCATTTGCTCACGCAAATAAAATTCTTTTTGTGTACGTTCCATCGCCTGTTTTACTCGTGCAGATATTTTCTTTTCCATATCCAACACTTCTTGTTCATTGTGCAAGCGATTGACTAACCATTCCAAGCGATCTTTCACGTCGAAAATTTCAAGCACTTCTTGTTTCCCACTAATCTTCAGCGGCAAGTAAGACGCGATCATATCCGCCAAACGGCCTGGTTCTTCAATATCAGAGACTGTGTCATATGTTTCTGATGTTACTTTTTTCGAAACTTTAGAGTACTTTTCAAAATACTGAAGTAGCATGCGCATAAGGGCTTCATGTTCCGGCGTTTTCTCAGTATCATCCGGTGAAGCAGTAACGGTCACAGTTGCGTAGTTATCACCTTCTGTGTAACTAGCCCACGTTGCACGCTCCAAGCCTTCTACTAATACACGGATTGTTCCGTTTGGCAGTTTAATCATTTGATTCACATGAGCCAACGTTCCTATTCCGTTCAAATCCTCTTCTACTGGTTGTTCAACATTCATATCTTTTTGGGTTGCCAGAAAGACGATGTTATCAGTCAATAATGCCTGTTCCAATGCTGCTACAGAACGCTCACGACCTACATCAATATGTAACACCATCGTCGGAAATACTAACAAACCACGTAAAGGTAATAATGGAACGATTTTTTCTTCATTTTTCTTTGACATTTGGAAAGTCACCTCCGTCCAATTTTGTCCGATTTCTCCATAAATCAAACATATGGAAGAAAAAGCTGACATCCGAGCTGCGCGTAGCATACGCACGTTCGAAGCCAGCTTTTCTCATTCAGCTCAATTTACGCTGAAGTTTTTTCATCATTTTGATTCAGTACGGTACCGTCTTCCAAAACCAATCTCGGATTTGTAGAATCAGTAACCGTTTCTTTCGTAATAACACACTCTATAATATCTTCACGTGAAGGCAATTCATACATCACGTCCAACATTAATGATTCAATAATCGAACGAAGTCCACGTGCACCCGTTTTGCGTTCGATTGCCAATTTCGCAATTTCAACCAATGCATCATCTTCAAATGTCAATTTGACATTATCCAATTCAATCATTTTTTGGTATTGCTTCACTAAAGCATTTTTGGGTTCAGTTAAAATTTGAACAAGAGCGTTCTCGTCTAGCTGTTCCAAACTTGCCAATACTGGCAGACGGCCAATGAATTCAGGAATCAATCCGAATTTCAATAAATCTTCAGGAATTAATTGTGATAATAATGAAGATTCCTCAGGATCTTTTTTGTTTGGATCTGAACCGAAACCGATTACTTTTTGTCCTAAACGACGTTTAATGATTTGATCAATACCATCAAATGCTCCACCAACGATGAACAAGATGTTCGTTGTGTCGATTTGAATGAATTCCTGATGAGGATGCTTACGCCCACCTTGAGGAGGAACGCTTGCAACTGTGCCTTCTAAAATTTTCAGAAGTGCCTGTTGCACGCCTTCGCCTGAAACGTCACGCGTGATGGATGGATTTTCGGATTTACGTGCTACTTTATCGATTTCATCGATATAAATAATACCTTTTTCCGCTTTTTCAACATCATAATCAGCCGATTGAATCAATTTCAGGAGAATGTTTTCTACATCTTCCCCAACATATCCAGCTTCAGTTAATGATGTTGCATCAGCAATCGCGAATGGCACATTCAGTATGCGCGCAAGTGTTTGAGCCAATAACGTCTTACCGCTACCAGTTGGTCCCAAAATAACGATATTTGATTTTGATAATTCCACATCATCGATTTTGCTGTTGGAATTGATGCGTTTGTAATGATTATAAACAGCTACAGCGAGTGATTTTTTTGCTCGCTCCTGACCAATTACATATTCATCAAGAATGGAAAGGATTTCTTTTGGTTTTGGAACTTCTTTAAACTCAGTTTCTTCTTCTGTACCGAGTTCTTCTTCCACGATTTCCGTACATAATTCAATACATTCATCGCAAATATATACACCAGGTCCTGCGACCAGTTTACGAACTTGTTCTTGGGATTTACCACAGAAGGAACACTTTAAATTTCCTTTTTCATCATTAAATTTGAACAAAATATTCACCCCTATTCAAGCCACAATCTTACAAGATTCTCCTACTAGAATCAACTAATAAGATTAATGAAAACTTAGATCATTATTTTTCATCATGCACGTATCTTTTGGATCAATCACCAGACATTACCTATGTATGAGAGAAAACAAGGCACGGGCAATATGTCCGCGCCTTGTTTTAAAAAGCAGTTGTAAAAATTATTCTGTAACTTTAGCGTTTTCAACTAAGAAGTCGATTGTTTTTTGCATACGGATATCGTTTTCAAGTGCGCCAGTACCACCAAGTGCTGTACGGATTTGTTCAGCAGTCATGTTGAATTGACCAGACATTTTTTCGATTTCAGCATTTACTTCTTCTTCAGAAGCTGTTAGGCCTTCTGCTTCAGCGATCGCTTCAAGTGTCAAGGAAACTTTCACACGCTTGTTAGCATCTTCAATCATTTGTGCACGAAGTGCGTTTTCATCTTGACCTGAGAATTGGTAGTAAAGGTCAAGGTTCATACCTTGTGATTGTAAACGTTGTGCGAAGTCATTTAACATACGATCTACTTCTGCATCGATCATTGCTTGAGGAATATCGATTGTTGCGTTTTCAGCAACTTTCTCAACTAACTCATCTTTGAATCCAGCTTCAGCCGCATTTTTCTTTTCTTCAATTGCTTGTTCTTTTAATTTCGTACGAAGAGCTTCGATACCTTCAATTTCGCTATCGATTTCTTTTGCGAAATCATCGTTTAATTCAGGAAGTTCTTTTCCTTTTACTTCTTTCACAGTTACTTTGAAAGTAGCTTCTTTACCAGCAAGTTCAGCTGCATGGTATTCTTCAGGGAAAGTAACAACTACATCTTTTTGTTCGCCAGCTTTTAAGCCAACCAATTGTTCTTCGAAACCTGGAATGAATGATCCAGAACCAATTTCAAGTGCGTGGTCTTCACCAGCGCCGCCTTCAAATGCTTCTTCTCCAAGGAATCCTTCGAAATCGATAACAGCTGTATCGCCTTCAACGATTGCTTCGTCTTCTTTAACAACTAGCTCAGCCAAACGAGTTTGTTGTTCTTTTAATTGAGCTTCGATGTCTTCATCAGTTACATTTGAGTCTTGTTTAGAAACTTCAATGCCTTTGTAATCTCCAAGAGTTACTTCAGGACGTACTGTAACAGTAGCTTTGAAAATCAAGTTTTCACCTTGCTCCATTTTTTCGATATCGATTTCTGGACGATCAACAGGATCAATTCCAGCTACTTCAACTGCTGAAGCATATGCATCAGGTAGAATGAAATCTAAAGCATCTTGGTATAAAGACTCAGCACCAAAACGTTGTTCGAACATTTTTCGTGGCATTTTCCCTTTACGGAAACCTGGTACGTTGATTTCTTTAACAACCTTTTTGAAAGCTTTGTCTAAACCTTCATTAACTTTTGCTGCTTCTACTTCTACAGTTAGAATACCTGTGTTACCTTCTTGTTTTTCCCATTTCACTGACATATATTCAACCTCCATCATTAATTTCAATTGTTTAGTATCATTCTTATCTATGATTTTGACAACCATTCTAGTATAGCATAACCGCCGATACTTTCAACTTTTTTCACATGTTCCGCATTTCGAAGAGGACATCAATCCTAACGAGCAAGTCATACAACTTCCCTTCGCAAGTCACTTCTTCCCCTAACATGCCACCTACGTAATTTATATAAGCTTCAGCCACTTCTTGCTCATCGAACGAAAACCATTCAAATGGATACGTTGCAAATGAGTGACGAATGATTAAATCATGAACCATTTCCAGTTTGGTTGGATTTTGAATGAGGTCATCTTCCGTCATGTTTAGGACAGCCTCGACCATCGGTGTTTGGGAAGGGTCTAACAGCTCTTTAGGGATAATATCAGTTCCATAACCGAACTTTTCAATGGTTATGTTCCGATCTATTCTTTTGTGTACCATCAATAACAGGGCGAAGGATTTAGTTATGGGTGATATTAGGTCATCTTCAATAATGGTCACCAGTTCATTTTCTATTGGCGTCAGATCTTCCCCTTCCAGTTCAACCAATAGTTGCTGTTGCTTATCTTCTGGGAAACGAGAAAATGTTTCGTATTGAAATAAGCTTGCATCAATTTGATTGTTATGGGGTACATCTTCCAATATCCGATCACTTTTTTGTTTGGCCACGCGTTCGTTCAATGTGAGAAGTTGTTCAAATTTATCTATTTTATCTTCAGAAACAACGCCTTCTTCAAGCAATGATTCCAAAATTTCTTTTACCTCACCGAACTCGCGGAGCTCCATCAGGATCGTTACATACAACTCCATCGTTTCAAAGTAATAGGTAGGACCTAATTTCAAAAGTTCCTCACAAACTGTCTTAGCCTCAGTGAATTCCCGAATTTCATACAATGAATATGCATAGACACCCAGTGTTTGTTCATCAGCTTCTATGTATGTCAGGGCCTGTCTAATTGAATCCACCGCTAAATCATATTGAAAATCTTCAGCATGTTTCAGTCCTTCGGATATGAGTCTGTCCACCATGCCCGGAAAGACAATGATGTTTTCTTTTTTTTGAAGTTTTCCGTACTTTTTTCGCAATGTGGATTCCGCCTTTCTCTTGCGTTTATAGTAGCACAAATTGAAAAAAGGATGCGCATCTCAGCACATCCTTTCTTCATTATTTGTATTCTTCTTGGAGTAAAAAGCTCAAACAGTGATTAAAAACCGAATTCAGCTTGTTGTTCACTAGTAATATCTTCATACGTGTCTTCGTCATAGCTTGAGCTGATAATGAACTTCAATGATTTCAATTCATCAACATTGCTGGTTGTAAAAACTCCGATTGTTCCTTCATGTTTGGTCTTACCATAAAAAGTACTGTCAAAGCCATTTTCTTCCCAAATAAAGTCATTACCCATTGCATCCAGTTGCTCGCCCGTATTCGTAACGATTGTACTGATTCCGTTCCATCCAATATTTTTATCAGATGTATTTTCAGCTGTATAATTTATTTGAATATAATTAAGTTTCTCTGGCAATTCCGAAGCATTCATGAATTGGAGTAAATAGTCTGTGTTATCAGGATGAATATCTGTTAGTTGGATGACTTTCATGTTTGTTACAACAACTTTTACAGGTGCTATGTCTACACTTTGATTGACCTCTTTAATTTTCAGCAATTCTACAGAAGTTCCATCCTCTTCCTTCACTTTTTGCCCAACTTCTGTTAAAAGTACTTGGCCATTTTCATCCGTTACCGGTTCGCTGACTTCTTCTTTTTTATTGGAAACTTCTTTCTGTTCCGCTTTTGAAGGATTGACTTCTTTAGCAGTTGTTTGATCTTCACTGCACCCCACTAAAACTCCGCTGACAAGCACAATTAATGGAAGCAATGCTTTTAATGATTTTTTCACGCTATGTACTCTCCCTGTTGCAAAAATGTAAAATTATAGTGATTTCTTATAATCTTCAAAATTCATATTAAAAGACTGTAATATAATTGTAAAGATATTTTAATATAGTAATTACTTCCTCTAAACACTATAAAAGGGAAATTTACATGTAGAAGAAAATAGAAAAAGAGTGCGCATTAATGCACACCCCTTCATAATTTTTCAAACTAGATTTCAAACTGGAATTGTAATCGTGAAAGTAGTTCCTTTACCTTTTTTACTTTCAACATCAATTTTACCTTTAACTTTGCAGATCGTTCCATACACCATCAACATGCCAAGGCCTGTACCTTCTTTTTTTGTTGAGTAATAAGGTTTACCCAAATTCTTTATTTCATCCTTCGTCATTCCAATGCCACTATCTTTAACGGTTATGATAATGTTTTGATCGAAATCACAGACCTCAATTGTCAAAATCCCACCGTTTTCTTTCATTGCTTCTATTCCATTTTTTAATAGATTCAAAAGACACTGTTGCATTTGATTTTTATCGTATTTCAACTTCAGTATATTTGTAAAATGACATTCAATTTCAACACGATTCATTTTAGCATAAGGCATTAGAATATTTTTCACGTACCTAAATTCTTCTTCTAAATTGGCATACACCATGTTTTCAGATTGCGGTTTCGCAAATGCTAGAAAATCACTCACAATTTGTTCGGCACGTTCCAATTCTTTCAACGAATAATCGATGTACATTTTTTCATCTACCGATACAGTCTTTGATTCCTTCAATAGCTGCAAGAAACCATTGGTCACAGTCAGAGGGTTTCTAATCTCATGCGACACACTTGCCGTAAGCTCACTCATCACATGAAGCCGTTCTACGTGAAGGAAATTTTCGCGGCTCTTAATATTATCTAGTGCTTTTTCGATCATCAACATAATTAGGATAATGACAACAACATGAGTGGTAAGGGAATAAAATGCCAGCAACCAGAACTCCTGTGTTAATACATCAAAAAATGTACTGAGCGTCGTTAAGTAAAATCCCATCGTGAATATCGCTGCCGAAACACCAATAATTATTCGTTTTTGCGTGTTTACTCGAAGAAATATTGTACTCAAAAAAGGCACAATAATGAAAATGGAGGAAGAAAATAAAAGGGATTGAATTGTTCCCTCCCCACCAATCATAAAACGATAAACGTTCAAGACGATAAAAAGAGGCAGAACCTTCCAATAACCTCCGTATAACGCAACGATAATAAACGGGATATACCGCAAATCAAAAATAAAACCAATATCCAGATGAATCGGATAAACCATACATAAAATCATCGAAATCGTGGCAAAGGCAATGAGAAATACAATATTATAAAAATGTTTGCGATTATCAAAGAAAATCACGAACAATAGTAGAGGGAAAATTAAAAATAAGATATTTAACAACAACGTTTCTAACACTGAATTTCCTCCTTTCCACGGAACCAAAGTTCTTCTAGGGAGAATTATACTTCTTCCGCAACAGACATTTCCAATATGTCGAATTTTGTAATAAAAAAACCTTCTTTACCCAAGTGAAGTCACATGCGTTATGTGATCAATTCACTTTTAGTTAAAGAAGGTTTAATTGACACAGTTTCTGCGACTCTTCAAACTTTTCAATACCCCGAAAAATTTAACGAGAAGCCCTATTTTCTGAACAATTTGGACATTTTTTCTGATTACTACCTTTAAATTTAGTAAAAGTTTTTTCAAAATTATTTCCACATGAACATTTAAACAGTAATTTTTGAGAGTATCCTACATACTCTTTAGAAAGTAATTCACAATCTGAATTCTTCTTGACATATTCTCTGATATTTTCAATAGTCCATTTTTTATTCACATTAACACCCTCCAATAGATACTGGTTCCGAATTTTAACACAGGAAGAAGTTTCGGATACCTTCTTTACAATTTGGCACGTGACTACCTAATCTTTCTGATTCCCCTATTATATCATCACTTCAACAACTCTGTTTTAGACTCCAATATATTTCATCAGCAAATGGATTGAATCATTGAACATGCCTATAATTGGTCACAAAAAAACTCCCTAAATATAATTTAGGGAGTTTTTTTGCTCAAAGTCTTACATACGTCCCAGGAGGGATTCGAACCCCCGACCGACGCCTTAGCTTACCACTATAGCTTTCGCTACCAATGAACATTGTTTGTAGTCTGGACTATATCTTCACCATTGCAGGTGCGACACGTGGGGATTAGAACATTTACCGAAACATGACCGAAATTATCTTCTTTCCTTATCATAAGAGAATTTCATCATTATTCAACGTTTTTTTTTTGGAAGGTTGTGGTACATAGGTAATCCACGAATAATGAAAAAATTCACAACGAAAAGCAATAACCACATTGAGATTTAAGCAAATTTATTCAAGCATGAATGTTTATTTAACAATTCTATCTTTGAACCAAATAAAAGAACAAAATAACTATGCGTTTTCATCATTTTAGAGCGAGCGTATGTAAATTTTGTATATGTATAGATATTCTAAGTCTTTTTCATTGGGATTCCATTTCGATCATGATAACAGAAAATTTATTGAGATGTTCATGTTATCGAATCGGGCCTAGAGTTGCGTCTCATATAATAAATTATTTATCATGAAACAATTATTTGTTTCATTTTAAATAACAGCTGTTCAGTTAAAAACATTGTCCTAGCCATTGCTGATGTCGCATAGGAAACTTGTTCAGCAATATCAATGGACATTTCATCTTTCGTTATTCTATTATCTTCATAATTTTTTGTTGCAATCGCATTTATCAGTGTAGAAAAAATGAATATCTGTTTGTAATATACTTTCTCCGCTTCACTTTCCAAATCTTCTAACTTTTCTTTTAGATATTTGTTATCTTCGTTTATGTAATACATTTCACCTGTTTCACTGATATCTAGGATTACAGCTGTTTCTTCAGTAAGTCCATCTATGCCTTGACTACAGTTAACTACAAGAAAAGGAGGCAAACCAACTGAATTTCCACCATTATTTTCAGCTCCACTATCCTTTATTTTTGGCTTTTCAACAAACACATTAATGAAATGCTCAATTTCGAGTGAAATCTTCTCACATTTAATTGTTATTTTGAGTTCATTTAATCCCCTTTTCGATGATAGTTTTTTACTAAAATCAAGTGATAATTTACCCTTTGTCATAGAAAAACCATAGGAGTCTTTAATATCCTTACCATTATACTTGACTACTAATTCACCTTTATTAATTTTTCGATTGAAGAAATTTAATGGTGAATCTGTTCTAAAACTTATTCTGAAGACTTTGTTTTGGGAAATTGATTTGTGAAAATCACCATCTACTTTAGACAAAAGTGGGGTGAAGAAAGTGGGGTTATCTTTTAGAAATACTTCTTTATTTTTTTTTGATATTTTAATACGAAATTTCTTCTTCCTTGCGCCTTTCGTTCCAGTCCCATATCTCGTTTCTTTTGGTCCAGGTAAGAGACATCCATAACCTAATTTTTTTAATATTTCTGGGTTTTTTTCTACCCAGTCTTCCATCACTGTCCTAATGTTTTCATTATCAGAATTTATATCGGTAATTAACTTTTCCTTCATTCTACTCTCTTTAAAGTCTAGTAATTTTTGTTCATTCTGATAGTAAGCTTTAAGCTGCTCTACAATGAGTTTTTTAGGTTTTTTATTTATTAATCTTTCTCGATCGGTCATGAATAAATCTTTTTTAAATGATGGAGAAATATTTGGAAATTCAATCACGGTTAACAAAGAATTTTTCACAACACCTAGGCCTGCACTTGAAAGTATACGAGAATCCATAGTTCCTTGTATTTGCTGACCCAGTGTTAGTATTATTGGCTGCGTTTCATCCAAAAGTGCCTTTTCATCTTTTTTACCATTATCCCTTTGGTTCAATCCATAAACTGTAACTTTTACTTGTTGATCATCAATGTTATAAGTATATGGCTCAAGAGGGAAATCTTTATGTATTAGTCTTCTTTCGTCATTCGATGCTAAATCGTCTTCTAGGATTTTTTTAAGTCCTCGAAACAATCCATCGTTATTAAATTTATTCTTTCTGCAATCAACAAGATTAACGGGTAGGAATGTATCATAGATACACTTAGATAAATCATATTTAAAATGTGATAATAATGGACCCTTGTGCTTTAATTGATAATTGTAAAGTTTTATTGCAGTACCAAATTCTACAAGGTCGGAATATGGTATTCCTGCTGTACATGAAGAATTATATTTTAAATATGTCTGTGCATCTTTACCTTTTAATATCTTTGCCTTTAGTGGTAAGCTTTCCTGTTTTATAGTGGGAATAACTCCGCCAGGTGCATAGTAAGTATATACAGGATCAGTTTCTCCTGTTCGCATTTCTTCTCTTATTAAAGTCCATCCCCACATATCTTCTGAATTATCATTTCTATTTGGAAATTTTTCCACAATCTTTTGATTTCGTCTACTGACAATTAAACTATAGCCTTTAGTTCCGCAATATCTTAAAGCTCCACTTCCCCCCTGATTAAAATTCCCTTGAGTGAATGGAATTCCTTTTTTGTTATCTTTTAATAGAGACAATATAGTTTCAGGTAATCTTTTTGGGCTTTGGCCCTCCCCACCATCATAAATGATAATGTTTAATTCCTTTTCGTTTTTACCTAACTCATTCCAAGTTTTGCAGTCTTTAGTTGTTGCCATAATCGACAGATCTTTAGTAATCTCTTTTTCTTGGCCTTTTGTTATATTTTTAGGGTCTCCTTCAGCTACTCCATAAAACATTTCCAGAGCTTCTTGGGCTGATTGTGGAGCATTTTCACCCTTGGGATCAATACCAGCTTCATAACACTTCCGAGTAAACAATGAATCAACTGCGTTTGTAACCTTTTCTCCAAGTGAACCTTCCGCTGTACTTGCTTGATTACCTATTACACTATAATTCTTATTCGTTGCACCGTAAGGCACCCAATCTTGAGGATTTTTATCCATCTCTTCTTCTTTTATAATATCCGTCACTTCACTTTCTAGCTCCGCCATTAGAAGTTTTAATAAAACCTTAAATGAATTCAATATTTTTCCCCCTGTAGTTTTTTGGTTTTTCTAAAGGTCGCATATGATTATCATCGTTTTCGAAATTCATTATCATTTTCCATCCAACTAGAAAAATCCAAAATCTTTTATGTCAATTTTATTCTTGATCACCTTTGCTTATGCTTTTAACTGATACTACTCTGACTAATAAAAAGGGACACCTGGCAATAATACAGCCAAATGTCCCCACTTAAATTAGAATAAATTAGATCCTCTTCATATTAACTTCTGATATTCCACCGTTGTTATTTCCAATTTATTAATACAATATCTAGTTTAATCCTTGCTTTGTTTACATCATAAAGATATTCTTTTTATGCCACTTAAAGTACGGTTTATTTTCCACACTTCGAGCAATTTTTGTTCCTGRAATAAGAGCGTATTTATCATAATTAGCTTCTGGAATTCGTGTAGAAATATGAAGATTTCCTTGACCATCAAATGCAATTAACCCTTTATCATAAAGTGCATCATGATTACAGCATAGTAGCAC
>NZ_JBFUHX010000010.1:0-135002 GCF_056402175.1 Paenisporosarcina sp. P4_B8
GATGAGGTAGATAGGTTCGAGGTGGAAGCGCGGTGACGTGTGCAGCTGACGAATACTAATCGATCGAGGACTTAACCAAAATGAATTTGAATGGTTTTCAATGACCCGTTTATCCAGTTTTGAGTGAACAAACACTCAAATAGTCTAGTGATAATGGCAAAGAGGTCACACCCGTTCCCATACCGAACACGGAAGTTAAGCTCTTTAGCGCCGATGGTAGTTGGGGGTTTCCCCCTGTGAGAGTAGGACGTCGCTAGGCAAAATAAGAAACCGATACCTTCCGAGGTGTCGGTTTTTTTGTGTTGTTTTTTAAACAGGAATCGAAGGTGTGCGAGAAAAGAGAGGTGCAAGTAGTTCGAGGAAACAAGGGGGCGAGTCTCGGAACGTATAACATACGTGAGAAACGAGAAGCCCGCAGATGACGAAGAAATGCGCAGTGCATCTCTTTTCGCAGCCTAGCGCCGATGGTAGTTGGGGGGGGCCCCTTGTGAGTAGGACGTCGCTAGGCAAATGAAAAACCGGTACATTCCGAGATATCGGTTTTTTGTATGTTGTTTTCTAAGGGTTTGAACAGGAGCGCAGCGGAAATAAAAATAATTAGTCTTTCTAGACCGTCACGTTCTTAAAAACTCAAGAACTAAATGGGTACCATTCCGCGTACGCTACATGGCTCTTTTCTGTGAAAGGCAGGCTTCTAAATAATAAGGTCTTATGAAAAATGAAGTTTAGATCAGCAAGTCTACTTTTGCAAAAGAACAACGAAAACACCTATCAACAAATGAAAGGTGTTTACGATAGTAATTAAATACTCATTCATTGTCACCACTTGCTCAAAAGATAGCCAGCTTACCGATCCGATCTACCGCTTCTTCCAAGCGTGGCTCATCAACTAATAACCCAACCCGAATATAGCCTTCTCCAAATTCACCGAAGCCATTTCCTGGGGCTACGGCTACGTCTGCTTCATTTAAAAGCTTGTCTGTAAATTCTTGGCTGGTATATCCTTTTGGAACGGGTAACCAAGCAAAGAATGAGCCTGTAGGGGCTTCTACTTCCCAACCAATCCGTTTACATGCGTTGATAAAGGTATTGCGACGGTTTTCGTAGCGCTCGACCAATGAGGAAACGCATAATTGATTTTCATTCAAAGCAGCGACTGCAGCATGCTGTATTGCAGGGAAAAGGCTGACGAATAAATGGTCTTGAATCAAGTTCAGGGCTTCAATCATCTCTTTGTTACCAACTGCAAACCCGACACGCCATCCTGCCATGTTGTAGGTTTTAGATAACGTATACATCTCAATTCCTATTTCCTTAGCTCCTTCAGCTTGTAGGAAACTTACCGGTTTAACGCCATCAAATCCAATGGCTCCATAGGCGAAATCGTGTGATACAGCAATTCCATTTTCTTTTGCGAACTCGACGGTTTGGTTGAAGAATTCAAGGTCTGCAGTTGCTCCAGTTGGATTATTTGGATAGTTAAGATACATGAGTTTTGCGCGTTCTTTCGTGTCTTGAGAAAGCATATTGTAATCAGGTAAAAAGTTGTTTTCGGCGACTAGTGGCAGTGTTTCATATTGAACGTCAGCCATGACGACTCCAGATAAATAATCCGGATAACCTGGGTCAGGCAGTAACATCAAATCTCCAGGATTCAGTACAGCAATTGGCAACTCCACAAGTCCAATTTTCGTTCCGAATAAAACCGCAACTTCTGTAGTTGGGTCAATCTCAACATTGTATTCTCTTTTATAAAAATCTGCTGCAGCTTCCTTCAATTCGCCAATTCCACGAAATGGCGAATATTTATGTGTAAGGGGATTTTCGGCAGCTTCTTGTAAGGCTTTTACGATGTGTGGAGGTGTTGGTTGGTCAGGATTTCCTTGACCTAAATTGATCACATCGCGACCCTGTGCCACTGCAGCTCCTACTTTTTGAACAAGTGAAGCAAAGAATTGTGGTGGTAATTGTTGAAGTTTCTTAGAAAGTTCCATGGTTTTTCCTCATTTTCTGAAATAGTTGCAATCATCAGCCAAATCTTATAATCTTTTGTGTATCTTGTCTACAGGGGGTGTACCCATGAAAATCGCATGCATTCAGCTCGACGTAGCGTTTGCCGAGCCTGAAAAAAATTTTTCCAACGTTCAAAAGTACATAAAAAAGGTCGCAAGTGAGGGTGCAGAGCTCGTTGTATTACCTGAAATGTGGAATACTGCCTATGCATTAACGGAGTTAGAACATCTTGCAGACGTCGAAGGGCAACGAACAAAAGAATTTCTTTCCGAGCTGGCCCGTACATATCATGTCCATATCGTAGGAGGGTCGGTTTCTACGAAAAAAGGAGACAGCTTCTACAACACAATGTACATCTATTCGAATGAGGGTAAGCTGGTGTCAGAATATGATAAAGCGCATTTGTTCCGTCTCATGGATGAACATCTATACTTAAAAGCAGGAAATCAATTAAATGTATTTTCATTAGGTTCTATTCAAGCAGGAGGGGTCATATGTTATGACCTAAGGTTTCCTGAATGGTTAAGGGCACATGCATTAGCCGGAGCGAAAGTGCTCTTCTTACCAGCACAATGGCCTGAAACTCGTATCGATCATTGGAGAATCTTGCTTCAAGCCCGTGCAATCGAAAATCAATGTTTTGTCATCGCGGTCAACCGAACTGGGAACGATCCGAACAATCAGTTCAATGGCCAATCCATGATCATTGCACCGTGGGGGAAAGTGTTATGGACTGGAGCTGATGATGAAGAGTACGCAATCATTGATGTTGATTTTTCAGAAGTTGAAGATGTACGTACTCGCATACCGGTATACGAGGATCGCAGACCTTCGCTATATGAACCTTTGTTTGAAAAATGAAAATAATTTTAAAAAAGTGTTTGACACGTGTATAAAAACATCGTAAGATTTACTTCAGCAACAAAACAACCAAACAACTACATATGGAAATTTATCAAGAGAGACCGAGGGATAGGCCCAATGACGTCCGGCAACCCCCAGCACGAGCTGGGAAGGTGCCAATTCCTACAGAATGATTTCATTCTGAAAGATAACCCAAAATCCATTTTTCGGTGCCTCTTTCATGATGAAAGGGGCATTTTTTATTTGGCAAAAAGGAGCTTGTGATGATAAAAATTAATGATTTATCTAAAGAGTACATAACGAAAAAAGGAACGGTTATAGGTGTTGATCGCGTAAATCTCACCATCAATGAAGGTGAAGTGTTCGGCATTGTCGGATACTCAGGTGCAGGCAAAAGCTCATTATTGCGGTGCATCAATCTGCTGGAACGACCAACAAGCGGACAAATTGAAGTGGATGGACTGGACCTCACAAAATTAAAAGGAGAAAAATTACGTAAAGCCCGCTTGAAAATCGGCATGATCTTTCAACACTTTTACTTGATCAGTCAAAAAACAGTTGCTCAGAATATTGCCTTCGCATTAAAGGCAGCTAATACACCAAGTGAAAAAATGGAGACCCGCGTTTTGGAGTTGCTAGAAATGGTTGGTTTGACAGATAAGAAAGATGTTTATCCGGCCCAATTAAGCGGTGGACAGAAGCAGCGTGTCGGAATTGCTCGTGCACTGGCAAACAATCCTTCCGTCCTGCTGTGTGACGAAGCGACTTCAGCGCTTGACCCGAATACGACCTTATCTATTCTGCGCTTGCTCAAAAAAATCAATCGCGAATTGAACATCACCATTGTGTTGATCACACACGAAATGAATGTGGTAAAAGAAGTATGTGATCGCATGGCCGTCATGCAAGATGGACGGGTGGTTGAAGAGGGAACGGTTTACGATATTTTCTCCAATCCAAAAGCAGAATTGACGAAAGAGTTCATCAGTAGCGTCGTATCATTCGAAGTACCCCAATCCATTTTGGATCAAGTCACTGGACGTATTGTGAAAGTGCTATTTAAAGGCAATGTGGCGGGAGAAGGTGTCATCTCGGATATGATTCAGAATTTTGATGTACGAGGTAATTTCTTGCATGGCGCGATTGAATACATTCAGGAAATACCACTCGGCTTGTTTTTGATGGAAATTCAAGGACAACCAGAAAATATAACAAGAGCCATCACGTATATGGAAGGACGAGGGGCGCAAGTGGAGGTGGTACGTAATGGGAATTGATATAACGCATGTAATTGAAATGTGGCCAGATATCCTGAATGCATTCGGGCAATCGATGTATATGATTGGGGTTTCATTAACAGTCGCAATCATTATTGGCTTACCATTGGGGATTGTGCTTTTTGTTACAGACCGTGGTTTATTTTTAGAAAATCGATTTGTCAAAGGAACACTCGGTTTTATCGTCAATATGGTGCGTTCCATTCCATTTATCATTTTGTTGGTAGCTCTTATTCCTTTAACCAAATTACTGGTAGACTCAACGATTGGTCCAGCAGCTGCAAGTGTATCATTGTCAGTTGCTGCAATTCCTTTCTTCGCCAGAATTGTGGAAACGTCTCTTCGTGAAATTGATAAAGGAGTGATTGAAGCAGCCATTGCAGTTGGCGCGACACCTTGGATGATCATCAAGGATGTATTATTGCCTGAAGCAAAAACCAGCATCGTGCAAGGCATTACGATGACAATCATTAGTTTAGTAGCATACTCCGCAATGGCGGGTGTGGTTGGAGGCGGCGGTATTGGAGACTTAGCCATTCGCTTCGGATATTACCGTTACGATGAAACAATCATGATGGTGACAGTTGTCATTTTAATTGTTCTCGTTCAAGTCATTCAGCAGCTGGGTGACTGGACGTCAAAAGCAATAGATAAGCGATAAAAAGGGAGAGAAACAGAGATGAAAAAAGTTTTATTAATGTTCATTCTAGTCTTAATGACAGCGGCACTTGCTGCATGTGGAGGAAGCGACAATGAGTCAAAAGGCAATGCTGACAACGACAAATCAGTGACATTAGGCGGATCAGCAGGTCCATATAGCGACATGCTCAATAAGGCAATCAAACCCGCTCTTGAAGATAAAGGATACAAAGTGAAAATCGTTGAATTCAGTGACTATATTCAACCGAATATAGCGTTGGACAATGGAGATATTGACGCAAATCTTTTCCAACACTCGATTTACTTGGAAAACTTCTCAAAAGAAAATGATATGGAATTGACAGGCTTGATTGCAGTGCCGACAGCACCAATGGGCATTTACTCCAACAAGTTCAAATCTGTTGAAGAGATCAAGGATGGAGCAACTATTGCCATTCCGAATGACCCGGTGAATGCAGCTCGTACATTATTAATCTTGCAAGACCATGGATTAATTGAATTAGACCCTAATGCAGAACCATTGAAGGCGTCTGAAAAGGACATTAAATCAAATTCGATGAACTTGGTGTTCCAACCAATTGAAGCTGGCCAACTTCCACGTGCAGTGGACAGTGCGGACTTAGCAGCTGTACCTGGTAACTTCGCTTTAGCGGCGGAAATGAACCTGCTGGATGCGATTTTGCTTGAGAACATGCCGGACCGATACCGCAACTTAGTTACTGTAACGACAGCTAACAAAGACTCACAATTAGCGAAAGATTTAATTGAAGTCGTGGAAGCACCAGAATTCGAGGAAATCATCGATGCGGAATTCGAAGGTTTCGGCAAACCAGAGTGGATGAAAAACCGTTAAGAGAGAAGGGTTTTTGTGGAAGACATCATAGTTCGGGGCGCACCAGCTGAATATGTTTGTAAAAGTGGTGTACTGAATGAATTAGAAGAGAAGTTACAGCTAAGAAGCATTCAGCGAGTACTTATTGTTTCAGGTGTGAAATCATGGAATGCAGCGCGCTATTACTTTCCAAATCTAAAAAGCATTCAGGTATCACATACCTTCTATAAAGGCGAGTGTTCACTCACTGAGATTAATAGAGTGTCTACGTTGGCACAAACTGATGGTGTGGATGCCATTATTGGAGTAGGCGGCGGAAAAGTATTAGACGTGGTGAAAGCGGCTGCTAGCGCTAGTAGAACGAAGTCAGTGTTAATTCCAACACTTGCTTCAAACTGCGCACCGTGGACACCACTAAGCGTTATTTATTCGGATGAAGGGGTTATGACACATTACGATGTGTATCCCATGAGTGTTGACATTCTTCTCGTCGAGCCGCGCATTTTAGTGGAAGCCCCAGCTCCACTTTTGATTGCAGGCATCGGTGACACGCTAGCCAAGTGGTATGAGGCAGACGTACAAATTCGGCGATTAACCCATCCCCCGGTTGCGCTGAAAGTCGCTCATCATACCGCTCGGCTGTGTGCTGAAGAAATGTTTGCTCATGCAGAAGAAGCCATTGCTGACGCGAAAGAAGCCCGAGTGTCAGAGTCATTTAAAAAAGTAGTGGAATCCATTATTATGCTAGGCGGCATGGTTGGTGGATTTGGTGACAAATTTGGTCGCATTGCAGGTGCCCACTCCATTCATAACGGAATGACCATTGCACCAGAGTCTCACGAAGCGCTTCATGGAAATAAAGTAGCTTACGGCATTTTGGTTCAACTGCTCCTAGAACAAAAAGAAAGCGAAGTGGAGCGATTACTGCCGTTTTATCATAAGCTGGGCTTGCCTACTTCACTTCGAGAATTAAATATTTCTGATACATGGATTGACGAAATTGCTGTGCACTCCACACGTGAAGAAGAGTCGATACATAACATGCGGAGTGAAAAGATTACAGCTACTGAAGTGGCACAAGTCATGCGTAACTTAGAGTCATTCCAACTCGTGAAAAGTCCGATTATGATTGAAGTAAAGACGAACCCGTGAAATTTGCGATCATCCATGATTATCAATTTGAAAGACCGACATTAAGCAGTCGGTCTTTTTTGTTGTGTAGAAGATTATACTTAAAAGGTCTTGGTCATTCATACAAAATGGTCTTCCAAAATGTACATTTTATCCCCTTACACTTTGTATGGGGTTTTTTCTTGCTTAAACCCATATGTTTCGGTCACAATGACAGTAGAACAAGCTTGGAGGAACATTAGATGAAGCTCGTTACACGTATATTTATGCGTTTTTTTTCGGAGCGATTTTTCGATGAAGCTGCGCAAACCGCTTATTATCTGCTTTTATCGGTATTTCCTTTCTTACTATTTATCCTGTCATTAATTAGCTTCTTTCCGGTGGATGAGCAACAGATTTTAAATTTCTTGAGACCGTTTGCTCCTGGTGAATCGTTCAATTTAATAGAAGACAATGTGACAAATATCCTGGCTGCCGACAAAGGACGCGTACTGTCCCTCAGTTTGCTGGCTGCGTTCTGGGTTTCATCTATGGCTGTGCAGGCGCTTGCCCGTGCATTGAATCAAGCGAATGGAATTAAAAGTACACTTCCTTATTGGAAAGGACTTCTTCGAGATCTTGGCATAACCCTTTTGTTTATGACACTTATACCGTTATCATTGTTTTTACCATTCATCGAAAGTGGATTGCACTGGGTGGTATCAAAAGCAGGTACAATCGATCACTGGCAAGGGTGGATTTATATTTGGCCCGCAGTAAAGTGGGGGCTTGGGTCTGTATTTTTGTTCCTGTTTTTCCTGCTTTTCTATAAAATCGTACCAAACAAAAGACACACTTTCCGTGATGTATGGCCTGGTGCTTTATTGTCGGCAGTTGGTTGGCAAGTCGTTTCGATTCTTTTTGCTGACTACGTGGCGAATGTCAATTACAAGAGACTGTATGGTCAACTGTCAGGGATTATCGTGCTGGTGCTTTGGTTCTACTTGACCACCGTCGTGATTTTATTGTCAGGGCTGTTGATTGCAGAAGTAAGAAAGCTTCGATTGGGAAGCGATGAAGGGGTTGAGTAAATGCGAACCATTTTATTGGTAGATGATGACCCAAATATTTTAGAGCTTATGAGCATCCATTTAAGCAAAGCGAGATATAAAGTGGAAAAAGCACTGGATGCAGAGAGTGCGCTTACGTTGATTCCAAGTGTGTGGCCACATGTGGTTGTCGTTGACGTGATGATGCCCGGCATGGATGGTTTCGCGTTAACAAAAAAGATTCGGGATGAATTTGATATTCCCGTTATATTGGTAACAGCCAAAAATTTGCTTGAAGATAAAGAAAAAGGATTTCTTGCAGGTTCTGATGACTACGTCGTTAAACCGTTTGAACCGCAGGAACTCCTTTTTCGTATAGGTGCTGTGTTAAGAAGGAGCGCAAAGCCAAATGAAATGCGCATGCAGGTTGGGTCACTTGTGATTAATCGAAAACGACTCGATATTTCAAATGGAGTTGAAACAAAATGGCTACCCTTAAAAGAATTTGAATTGCTTGCTTTGCTCGCATCCAATCCAGGCACTGTATTTCAACGAAGTGTACTGATGGAACAAGTTTGGGGATACGATTATGAAGGTGATGAACAGACATTGAGTGTACATATAAAACGATTACGGCAACGCTTGGAGGGATTTGTCTCAGATGTGAAGATTGGCACAGTACGTGGGGTTGGCTATAAGTTGGAGGCTCAAACATGAGATCTTTGTATAGCAAGTTTATCCTTGTGACAGTCGCCATCATGATTGGAAGTGCCACCCTTGGGTTTTTATTGGTCAATACGTATTACCATCAACAATTAAAAGAACAAAATGACGCCAAAAATGTTGGGATTGCACAAGACATGGCGGCTTTCATTGAACGCAATCCAAACGTCCCTTTAACTGAATCAATTGAGGTATTTGGTGATGTCGGATACCAATTGTACGTTGTAAATGAAGCGGGTGAATCAGATTTTCATGGTGGTCCATTTCGTAAATCAACTTTGCCCGCAAAAGTAAAAGAAGGGGTACTTGAAGGAGAAATTTATCACGGCATGAGAGATTTTCCGAAAGAAACGTTTGTTACCGGCTTCTTTTCAAATCAATTGACCAATACAGTCGGCGTTCCATTTGTTTATGACGGCGAGAATCATGCGCTGTTTATTCGCCCAAATATCAAAATGTTATTTACGGAAGTACACCTTCTGCTGGGTGGATTGGCTACATCCATGACCGTGTTTAGTTTACTTGCGATGATAATTGTCGCGAGAAAGATGATTCAACCCATCACCTTATTAACGGAAGCAACGAATAAAATAGCGAATGAACGCTTTGATGAGCCCATTGCTGTTTCAAGTAGGGATGAAATCGGACAGCTGGCTGCAAGTTTTCAAATCATGGCCACTCGTTTGAAAGAGAATGATCAAGTACGAAAAGATTTTATAAGTCATGTCTCACATGATTTCCAGTCACCCTTACAGAACATCCAAGGATATGCGCAGTTACTTGCAAATCCATCTTGTCCGAAAGATGAACGACTTCAATATGCTGAAATCGTGGAGTTAGAGAGTAGGAGATTGTCAGCATTAACAAAGCAGCTGTTGTATTTGACTTCTCTAGATCATCAATCGTATCAACCCACTTATAAGAGGGTTTCGATTAAAGAGCAAATTGAAAGGTCCATTCGTCAAAATGAATGGCGTTTTGAAGAGTTGGAGTTGGATGTTCAGATAGATATGCCACCCCTGCTTACACACGGAAATCCGGAATTATTGATGCAAGTATGGGAAAACATCATCACCAATGCAGTAAAATACAACCGTTTAAATGGTTTCATTCACATTAAAGGATTTGAGTTGGAGAAGGAAGTTGCTATTACAATAGAAGATTCAGGGATTGGATTGACCGATGAACAAGCGGAAAAAGCTTTTGACCGGTTTTACCGAGCCGATCTCTCCCGGACTCGAGCTAAGGAAGGTACAGGGCTTGGACTGGCAATTGTCAGTGAGGTCGTGAAACGTCACAATGGAACAGTGTCAATCAATAGTGAGATTGATAAAGGAACCACCATTCAAATCATTCTTCCAAAACTGTAATACCAAATTCATGTTGAGTTCATCTTCGTGTGGTAAGATGAACTCATCTTAAAAGAAGAAAGGTAGAAATCAAATGCAAGAAAAATGGAGTATTCGTTTAATCCGGATTGCCGCAATTTTTGGGATTATTGGCGCCTATATCGGCTCGCATATGGCGGGAGCGGGGTCGTACGCATTCAAGCCGATTCATGCACATATTTTGCTGGTGGGTTGGTTATCCGTATTTAGTTGGGGTGTATTCTACAAGTTGTTTGAAGTGAAATATCCGAAATTGGTCGTCGTTCATGCATGGTCAGCCATTTTAGGAGCAATCGGATTAACAGTAGGAATGTGGCTACAATTTATGCAACCTCTTGGAATACCTGAAACATTCTCATTGATTTTCTACATTGTGGGTGGAAGTACATTACTCTTAAGCTTTGCGTTGTTTGTAGCGGTTACATTCGCCATTAAACCAGCTAAGAAACAGTAGACCGAAAACATCAAGCTCTGTCGTTGCGAAAAAAGCGTTAGAAAAAGCTTTTCTAACACAAAAGGGCGTTCCATGCAGTCCTTAAAGAAAAAAGGAAAGAGGAGGCCAGATTGGCGCTCCTCTTTTTTGTTGGTTCAGTTATTGTTCAAAAAGAAAATAGAGCCATGATAGTGTTTCGCTGATCTTCAATAAAAGCTTTCTTTAGTTGAATAAAGCGTAGCTGTCAGTTTTATAACCCTTTTAAAATGATAAAAATTATTCCAAGGACGATATAGAAGATGGTACTTTTCTTTTTCAATCCATTTAAATTATCCCTTTTATTGTTCTATACTACGAATCTAAACACTTCTACTTGGTTAATTAACAGATAAACTTCTTTAAGATAGCCTCATAGTAAAAAAAACGCAATCCCATTTACAGGATTGCGTCTATCTTATTTCACTGTATACGTTTTTACCACATGGTCGTGCACATCGTCGCCTTTAGTTACATGAACTTGAATTTCGTAAGTTCCAGACTCTGTAAAGGTGAATTCTGTCTGGTACACGCCTGCGCCTTTTTCAGGGGCTTCCAGCCAAGTGTGGTGGTCGTCATCACTGCGTGAAATTTCATATCGTACGCGTGCTCCTTCAAGAGGCGCATCCGTTAGAGAAACATTGGCATTTAACATTACCGCTTCACCAACAGTCGCAGTACCGTCTGCAAAATCAATCGTTGCACCGTGGCCATGGTGGCTATCGTCGCCATGAGCTTGACCTTCACTCGAAGTGTCAGTCGCTTTGCTTGACGTTTCTTCGCCACCTGTCACCGTTGTTTGTTTTGTAGGCATAACGTGCATGTCACGAGCTGTTACATGCGATGTAATATCATACGTACCATTTGTCTTAAATGTATAGTCAATTGCATACTGTTTGTCTTCATTTAATGTTGCAACAATCATTTCTTTTTCACCAGAAGTTAAATTCAAGACCTCAATCTTTACTTCATTCGCATCTTCCACAATTTCTCCGTCTTGTGTGACTGTAGCAGCGATTTCTACCTTTTCACCGGCAGTAACTGTTTCAGGTACGATTAAATCGACTTCAACTATTTCTGGAACTTCATCTGTCTTTGCTACGTTATGTCCTTCATGTTCGTCATTTGTTCCACAAGCACTAAGAGTAAGAACAGCGAGTATTGATCCAATTGCTAAAAATCGTTTCATTTGTCATACGCCTCATTTCGTTTCGTTGATGTCATTGTAGCAAAAAAAAGCTTATACAGCTGTGACAGAACTGGGAATTTATATGTTACACTGCTTTTGTTTAAGTATCGGATAAAGTGGAAAGAAAATATTCTATAAAAACAGAGTTTCTTCTTATTATTATGAAATCATTGCACTCATTCAAAAGCCCAGTAACAAAAAAACGCCCAGCCTTACAAAAGGCCAGGCGTTTTTTTAGAGAGTGGTTTGTCCTAAAGAGGTTTCACCATGTGATGAAAGGCACCGCCATAGATTTCCCACGGTTCAGCAATATGATAGCCGATTCTTTCATATAGCCGAATGGCTGCTTCCTTTTCCAACTCAACATTAAGTGCGGCTTTAGAGAAACCTTCTTTTCGTGCGACTTCTTCTGCGTGCTTCAATAAGATACTTCCGATGCCCTGCCCACGGAAATCGGGGTTTACACAAACGGTATCAATATAAAATTCGTCTTTACGTGCCTCTGGTGGGATAACGATTGGTTCTCCTGTTTTCGTGCGTAACCATGTTACTAAATTCGCATCCATTTCAATGGCGTCGGTTCCTGAATATAGAACCATCACACCAGTAATCCCATCTTGTTGTTCGGCAATTACCGTATTTAAATAGGAATGTCGATTGTCTTCTTGCTGAAATAAGTGTATTAACTGTTCTGTCACTGCTTCGGCATCCTTTTCGCCAGTCATTTGCTCGGCAATCTCGCCAATCGCATCGATGATGAGTGGAACGGCTATTTTTGCATCTTCAGGTCTTGCTTTTCGAATATGTACTGTCATGAAAGTCAACTCCTTCCTTCTACTATACCAAAATGTACATGTTCCCTCTATAATGCCGTTCATGGTAATCTAATACTACTAAATAGAAGGAGGATGGATGATGACTCAATCACATAAATCGCACGTCCTCACTTACGGGGATGCTTTTGTAGACTATATTGCAACCGATTCAACGAATACATCATTTTCAATGTTTTTGGGAGGGGCTACCGTTAATGTAGCAGTAGGTGTTGCTAGGCTTGGCGTACCTTCAGCATTTATTACCATTACAGGTGATGATGCAACGTCTGAGTTTGTACGAGGTGAACTTGAAGTTGAAGAAGTCATCATGGACTTTGCCAAAGTAGAACCTGAAAAACGGGTGAGTGGGGTGTATGTGCATTTAACGGAAGACCATGATCGCATTTTTCATCAATATATTGACGATGCACCAAATATTCAAGTCGGAGCTGAGGATTTGAAAGAAGGGGCATTTGAAAAAGCATCTGTTTTAAATTTATGTTCTGGTACATTGTTTCAACCGAAGGCATTGGAGACATCCCGCAAAGCAGTAGAATACGCGAAAAAGCACGGAGCTTTATTGTCTTTTGATGCCAATATCCGCCCGCTACGCTGGAATAGTGAAACCGAGTGCCGCGAAACAATCTCTTCATTTTTCAAAGACGCAGATTTGTTGAAGTTCACGGAAGAAGAGTTAACGTTCTTAACTGAAACGACTACAATGGAAGAAGGACTTGCAGCAATCGCTAATCTGAATATCCCCATCATTTTAATAACAGCCGGTGCGGAAGGGACTTACGCTGTTCTGAATGGAGAACTCCAGCATGTTCCGGTAGAACCAGTGGTACCTGTCGATACGACCGGAGCTGGAGATGCCTTTATGGCAGGCGTATTGCGCTATGTCCATCTCAATGGTTTGCCGACAACGATGGAATCCCTTATTGAATGTACGGCTTTTGCCAATCATCTTGGAGCCCTAGCTGCTACAAAAGCTGGTGCATTGACTGCAATGCCGCGACTCAGTGAATTGAAAATATAATAGAAAATCGCCCATGACAACGTTTGTCAAAGGGCGATTTTTTTGGTTCAACTCAAAAGGAAGCCAGCGACACTACTGCCTATTAATACACCGATCATGATGATGGCAAGGAACCAATCCCGGCCAGCGATGGTGAGGGGTTCGTAATAAACGGAACGCCTCTCACCTGTAAAGCCTCTTGCCTCCATGGCGAATGCCGTCCGTTCCGCTCGACGAACAGCGCTCGCAAGCAGTGGAATCAATAGCCTTTTCATGCTTACGAGGCGTTGCCAAGCATATTTTTCCTGACCAATTCCCCGCAATCGATGTGCATGTCGAATCTGAATGAACTCATCCTTCACGACAGGCAAAAACTGATATCCAACCATCACACCGTATGCAAGTTTTGGAGACAGCCTTAATTGTTGCATTAAACTCATCACAAATTTAACTGGATCTGTTGTTAATGCAAACAACAAAGACAGTGAGGAGAAAGCGAAAACACGAAACGCCAATGATAACGCTGTATGCCACTGCTTATCCGTCACTTCAAATCCATGCCATGCCCAAATGACGTCACCACTTGTATCAGCGGCAAAGAGCACCGTCGTCCATAAATATCCGAGAGCAGTAAAGCCAATCGGAATCATGAATAAAGACCAAACTTTCCAATTTACCCGACTGAACGATATTTGAACAAAAATAACACCGATAAATAATAGAGAAGGCGTCCATGGATTGAAAAACCACGCCAAAGTCAACATAGAGACAATAACTAACATAAACTTCAAAGCAGGATTCATTTCATGTAACCAAGTACGACTAGACATATGAACCCGCTCCTATCGGTGAAAGTAATTGGTGACGTTTTAATAATTCGGATTGCTGCCACAATTGGTCAATTTCATAACGCCCCGTTAATTCACCGTTATTTAATAAGAAAACGGTGTCCGCGATGGCTTCAGCAAACGCCATATCATGCGTCACAATCAATACGGTGAACCCTTCTTTGGCACGAGCATCGAGTAAATGAAACAATTCGATAAGAGCATCTGAATCCTGTCCAGATGTAGGTTCATCTAATAATAGAACCGGTCGCTTATCTGCTAGCAGAGCTCCAATTGCCACACGTCGTTTTTGTCCATGACTGATTGAAAAAGGGTGGGCATCGTGAATTTCGGCTAGTCGTAACCGTTGCATAATATCCTCAATTTCATCGGTGGTAGAGTAATTTGAAAAGGAAATCTCCTGTCCTACTTGTTGAGTAACAAATAAATGCTCCGGCGATTGTGGAACGTACCCCGGAAACGTGTTTCCACTTTCGATGTACCCTGCCGATTTTTTCAAAATACCACATATGGTTTTCAGGAAAGTGGATTTTCCACTGCCATTTGGACCTGCAAGGACGGCGATTTCACCTCTTTGCAAACGGAGGGAAACGTAATGTAATAAACGTTTTTCATTGATGTTCACACTGACATTTCTCGCTTCCAACGTTATACCTTCCTGAATAGTCGAAGTACGTGAAGGAAAACGGATTGGAAATCTTGTCGGATGTTTATCGACAGGGAAATCCCCGGAAGATGTGACGAGAAGGGCACGGTCGAAAAATGAACCCCACAAATCGAGACGGTGTTCAACAGCCACGATTGTGAAGCTATTGGATAATTGCAATGCATCCAACCACTCTACATATTGTTGTGCGGTCAGAGGGTCTAAATGAGCAAGCGGCTCGTCGAGCAACAGCACTTGCGGTTCTATTAACAATGCACAAGCGGTTGCAAGTCGTTGTTTCATTCCTCCGGAAAGCGTTTGAATCATTGCATGCCGGATTTCAGAAAGACCGGTAAGGGTAAGTGTTGATGTGATTCGCTGTTCCATTTCTGCCCGATTGACGTGCAGATTTTCTAACGTAAAAGCCATTTCTTGTTCAACTGTAGGCATACAAAATTGTGTATCCGGATCTTGGAAGACGGTAGCGATTCTCCGATTAATTTCCCCAGCGACATAACTACTGGTGTCTTTATTAAAGAGGACAACCGAACCACTTAGCTCTCCGTCACAATTGGCAGGGTACAAACGATTCATCAAATACAGTAAACTACTTTTCCCGCAGCCACTCGGACCATATAAGACGACACGTTCGCCAGCATCTATCGAAAATGAAATGTTTGTAAAAACTGGCGAGTCATCTTCTGGAAATTGAAACGTGACTCCTCTGAAGTCAATTACTTGTGAGATGCCACTTGGTGATTCATTCGTGAAATCTTTACCCAATGGACTCACCCTTCAGCTTGTGTTTCTTTGACGTATTGCGAGAAATCGAATATCCACGGAGAGCCCCTGTTGCCAGTAAACCATCGGATACATACTTTCCGCCTAAACCAGCGATGATGGCACCACTCATCACTCGAAGTGTGAACATCAAGATAAGCAGTGAAGGGTCAAGCGCTGCGTAACCAGATACAAAGAAGCCATAGGCAAAACTGAAGACTGCAGAACCAATCCCCGCTAAACAAAGCACCCACCAGTCATAGCGTTTGTAACCTGTCGCGGCAAAAGCAGCTTCTGCACCAAGCCCCTGGACTAGTCCAGATAAAATCAAACGTGGTCCCACCGCATTACCGATCATCACTTCAATAGTCGCTGCCATGGTTTCAGACAAAAGAGCGGCACCCGGTTTGCGGATGATGTATGCACAAATGATCGACACAATAAACCAAATCCCAAAGATCCACTCGTATGCAATCGGTCCAATCACTCCAGCCCAAATGTTTCCTACTTGAACAAACAGCAAATAAACGACGGCAAAGACAACAGCAAAAACGGATAGCAACACAACTTCTTTCAGTTTCCAGGACTTCAACATATTACGCATCTCCTTTGTGAGAAGGGCTGTTGATGCTCATGTTAACAGTCATGACCAAATGTTTATGTTGTTCCGATCGAGCGTGTGTAAAAGAATCTTCAAGGAATGCAAACACGTCGTGAATATCCCCATGAAGTCCACTTGCATAATGCATGGAATCATTGAACACCCCATATTCTTTTGCGCGTGCCACTTCCTGATAAATAACCGACATATAATCGGGGTTATTCATCGGATACAGGGCAAATTGTGATGATACATATTGTTTGATTTCGCGAATTTGAGGATGGTTTAACAGAACATCATCTTTTTCTAGATAAACATCGCCTGCAGAATCCCCTGGGCAGCCAATCGAAAAGGTTCCGTTAAAGGCGACATGGGCACCCGTTTTTGCTGCATACAATACGATGGCTCTCGCTGTATCGAATACATGCATTTGCTTCCCTCGCATCACCGTACTGACGTCGTCGGTATGCATCCATACATTTGAGGTATCTGCTTCACGCAAAGCCCCTTTAATAATTTCAATAAAATTGTCCGCCATCGGGTGAATCGAAAACCGTAAGCCAACGATTGGACTAATCCCACAACTAAACTCATTCGACATCTCTTTTTCCTCCTTTTTTAGTGCCAGGCACCTATTATTGAACATAAAAAAGCTGCATTCGACGTGGAATGCAGCTGGTTTGCGCAAAAAGAAAAAAAGTTGGGCAAAGGTCACCGCACTTCCTCACGCCAGTATTATCTGGATCGAGTATTAAGGGATCGGAGCAAATGCTCTCATCTCAGCCAAACTATAGCACCCCTAGTGCAAATTCGTATGCAGTTTTATATATTCAAGAACGGCTTCATTGTAACGCATGAAAAAAGGATTGTAAATAAAGTAAATATCAATACTTGCCAATCAGTAAATTCTGTTCTATATTATATATAACAAAACTGTTCTACTAAGAATAGAACAAAGGGAGGTCGCATATGTTTATTGAGATTGAACCGGATTCGACCGTACCGATTTATTTACAATTGGCTCAGCAAATTATTGAAGGGGTAGCAAAGGGGTCTTTGAAACCTGGAGATTCCTTGCCATCTGTACGCTCATTTGCAGCTGATCTCGGCATGAACATGCATACGGTAAATAAAGCTTATCACTACTTGGAAGAGAAGGAATTTATTCAGATTGTACCGAAGAAAGGTGTATTCATTCATGAAAAAGGTGTACGGAAAGCATCAGCTTCCGATCGCCAACGTCTGAGCAAAGAATTACGCCCAATCATAGCAGAAGCACTTTGTCTTCAGTTGTCTCAAGAGGACATTGAGTTACTGGTGAAAGAAATTATTTTGGATTTGAAGGAGGTTAAGTAATGTCAGCAATCATTTTTATCGTCTTATTAATGTTCAACATTGCCATTCAAGCCTTTTTACCGAAGTTTCTGAAGGAAAGTGAAGCGTTTGGCGTGTATATCCCGGATACGCACGTAAAAGACCCACGCCTTATGAGGATGAAAAACCGCTACACTCAATTGGTTTTGCTATGTGGTGTGGTTGTTCTGGTCCTATTCATTGGCTGGGTGTTAATCGTCCGTCCACAGGAGCAACAAATTGTATTTTGGGGATTAGCCGCACAAATAGGTGCATTGGTTTTGCCGATGGGGCTATATGCAAAAAATCATATTGCATTAGCTAACTGGAAGAAAGATGAAAAATGGACAGCGGGTCAAGTTGAGCGGAAAGTGGTAGACCTGCAGTTTCGTGAGCAACTGAAACTGTTGCCCAACATGTATTTTATTTTGCCGATGCTTTTGACCGTCAGTCTAAGTGTTTATGGATTAACCCAATATGATTTGTTACCTGACCAGCTTCCGACGCACTGGGGTCCGAATGGGGAAGCGGATGCATTTACGGAAAAAAGTTGGCTTTCAGTCAATTCGTTGCCATTCCTAACCCTCGTACTTCAAGGCATGTTGCTTTTTTTCAATGGGGCCATGAAGCAATCAGGTGCAAAGATTCAGGTGCGAAATAAAAAACGTTCCCGAGAACAACAACTCGCGTTCCGTAAATATACAAGTTGGTTATTGTTTGTCGTGACCATCACGGTGACGTTGTTGATGGGATACTTACAGCTGACCATTATTTTTCCTGAAACCATGTCAACTTCAGTAACTCTTGCTTCCACCATCTCTTTCTTGGTCATTATTTTAGGTTCTGTCCTATTTTACGCCATTAAAGTAGGGCAAAGTGGCACCAGAATAGCCGTATCACACCCAGATGAAAGTCTAGAAGGGGTAATCGATCAAGATGATGATCGATACTGGAAATTCGGAATGTTTTATGTGAATAAGAACGATCCGAGCATAATGGTGGAAAAACGTTTTGGGATTGGCTGGACCATCAATTTCGGTCACAAAACCAGTTGGATTTCCTTACTATTACTAATAGGAAGTATCGTGTTCGTTTCAACATTGCAATAAAGAGGAGTGGGAGAAAATGGAGGAATTACAAGGGGTGCCTTGGGGTATTATCACACCGATATTTATCATTCAATTTATTTTAATAGTAGTTGCACTTATCGATTTAGCAAAAATACATCAAACAAACGGACCTAAATGGGTCTGGGCACTGGTCATTATTTTCATTAGTATTTTTGGACCTATTTCGTACTTTATTGCAGGGAGAAAACAAACATGACGACAATCTTAGAAGCTAATCATTTAACGAAAATATACGGATCAGAGCGAGCTGTAAATGATGTGACTTTTGCGCTGGGAGAAGGCACATCTACGGCATTAATCGGACCAAATGGAGCCGGTAAAACGACGACTTTATCCATGCTTGGTGGGTTATTACAACCAACATCGGGTACCATTTCACTGAATGGGGAAAAACATGCGGACGTAAGAAAACATATTGGTTTCCTGCCTCAATATCCACAATTCTTTTCGTGGCTGACAGCACTGGAATTTACTGAAATGGCGGCGAAATTAAGTGGGATGGACTCACGGTCTGCCAAGCTTGAAGCACAAAAAACACTGGAGTTCGTAGGACTTGGAGATGCACTACGGAAAAAAACGGGTACTTTCTCCGGCGGAATGAAACAACGTCTTGGATTAGCACAGGCCATTGTTCATAAACCGAAGCTCTTATTATTGGATGAACCGGTATCTGCGCTGGATCCCGTTGGAAGACGCGAGATTATGAATCTATTGAAAAGCTTGCAACAAGACATGACCATTTTGTACTCGACACACATTTTGAATGATGCGGAAGAAATGACGGATCAATTGTTGTTTTTACGAAAAGGACAATTGGTCGAACAAGGTTCGATCGGCGATGTGCGTGCAAAATATGATCAACCAAGATACCGCTTGGAATTTGGCCGAGCAGAAGATGCCCTCATTTATTCAGAAAGTGCTCCATGGAAAGTACAAGTGGAAGGCACTTACGGTACCATTCACATAACTCAAGGATTGCCGACAATGGCGGAAGTGTTGAGGTCGTTGGCGGAAAGTGGACTGGATGTCCAAAAAGCGGAGCGACAAACAGCGAACTTAGAAGAAATCTTTATGAAGGTGGCGGGGCAGGCATGAGGGAATTAATCGTACTTTTTCAAAAAGAGTGGCGTGAGAATACACGCAACTATAAATTTTTATGGGTACCTCTTGTCTTTATTTTCTTCGGATTGTCCGAGCCGCTGACAAGTTACTATTTGCCGCAAATACTCGACGCGGTAGGGAATATGCCTGAAGGCTCCGTCTTCCCAATGCCGGATTTCACGCCCGCTCAAGTCATCATGGCGACATTGGGGCAATACCAATTCATCGGCATGCTCGTATTAGTATTGGCATTCATGGGTACCATTTCCCGCGAGCGTAAAAATGGAACAGGAACACTTATTTACGTACGACCGATTTCTTATATAAATTACTTTTTGAGCAAATGGAAAGTCGTCGGCTTCATTGCGCTAGTGAGCGTATGGCTAGGATTGTTAACGAGCTGGTATTACACAGGGTTGTTATTCGGCAAAATCGAAGCAGCTGATTTCTTAGCTTTTGCAGGCACTTATAGTGTATGGATTTTATTTGTCGTGACAATCGTTTTGGCTATGAGTGCGTGGTTACCTACAGGTGGCGCTGCAGGTGTATCATTATTGCTGGTCTTACTTGTTCAGATTGTAGACTCTTTACTTGGAGCGTACTGGACCATATCGCCTTGGAAGCTGTCTATTTATGCAACGCAGTGGTTGACAGGTTCACCAGACTCAGGCGATTTCTGGTGGAGCATGGTGATCACGATTGTGGCTATTATCGCGTTGATGATGTTTGGTGTATGGATGTCAAAACGCAACGCATCAAAAACAAAGGTGTAAAAGTTATCCCTCTCCAAATTAATATGGAGAGGGATTTTTTTGTAGGCTTATTTTTTGTTGTTATCGTCAGCTGCACCATCAGCATCTGGTATATCTGATTTGTCCATCGTTGGTTCTTCACCATCTGTTTTATTCTCTCCAGGTACGAAGTTTTTATCTTGATCACTTGGTCCCTGTTGAGTACCGATGGAAGTACCTTTATCCGTTCCACAACCAGCAAGCATAAACATAGCCAAAACGACTAATAATATAGATTTCATATACAAACTTTTACCTCCTGTTTCACCTGATTTTTGTTTTCAGCTTAGGTTGCTCATACAGGAGTGAAATATGTATTTTGATAAAATGGGTTTTGTATTTTGTTAGCCGCGTAACGTTTTTGTCGAGTGTGAAGTGGCTTCTGACTCGAAGGGGATTTTGACCATTTATTAATTTCCAACCTGACCATTCGAGAATATTTCGATATACATGTTATTTTCCGGGTCTGCGATTTTCTTCCGATTTGAACCATGCACGAATGCCTTTTCCAGCATAAGGTTCGTCTGCAAAACGAGGCAAAATATGAAAATGCGCATGCGGAATCGATTGGTTTGAAGCGTCTCCAACATTCCAGCCTAGTGTGTATCCGTCTGGTGAGTAGTTCTCGTCCGCATAGGACTTCACTTGTTGCAACAATTCATATGTAGCGTTCCATTCTTCCTGTGTTAAATCAAAAACCGTTTGTCGATGGATTTTTGGAACGATTAGTCCACTGCCTTCTAAAATGGTTTGATGATTGGGATGTTGTAAGTACTGGCAATATTCATTTTCAAACACAATACGCTGTTCAGAATCCTTTTGCGGATTGCAAAAAGGACAATTTAATAGGTTTTCCAATTTCAACACCTCTTCTTACAGTAATTGTAATAGAACGACAGGAAAATAAGCAAACTATGTAGAAAGAGTTGCGAACGGGAGGAATGCAAAATGGATAAAACACAACAGGCCGAGCAATCAATTCGAAATTCCAATCGCTTTTTGACGGCTTTTCATCGCATAGAACAATCGATGAAAGACATTATTGGCACCAATGATCATCTGTCATTTTATAAATTAGTTGAGCTTTCGAAACGGAAGAATGCCGTTGTCCGAAGATTTGAAGAGGATTTAAAAGAATATGCCACACTGCGAAATGCCATCGTCCATCATCAAACCTCAACAGAGTATGCCATTGCTGAACCCCATGATGAAATTGTACAAGCTCTTGAAGCAATTGATGAAGCACTGGCAAAACCAGTTACCGTAGGGGAAATGTTTGCACGAAAAGTAAGCACACTCCAAGCGCAAGACACGTTACTTGATGCCTTAGTCATGATAAGAGATAAACAATTTACCCAAATACCCGTATATCAAGGTAATGTTTTTGTAGGCCTATTAACTGCGGTGGGAATTACCTTCTGGCTTGCAAACCATGTCGAAAAAGAGGATATTTCCTGGGAAATGACTATCGAATCCACTCTTCAACATGAAAAAAAGAAAGAAAATCATCTTTTCGTCCCACGGGAGATGTCGATTTTTGAAGCGGAGGAACTTTTTAAAGAAGCAATGGCAAAAGGAAAAAGACTCGAAGCATTGCTGATTACTGACAAAGATGGACTGGTCGGTATTGTCACGCCGTTGGATCTGATGAAAATTGAAGCGTGATTGAGTTTTTTGTTCTCAATTGTTAGAGCAATTATACAATGGACATCTCAAATCGGGATGTCTTTTTTTTCTGGAATATCACGGGTGCATTGAGCCAGCTGGCTGAAAAAATTAAAATCGTTCAAAATTTTATTTTGCCCACTTTTGTGCCCTGGAAAATTTAATTTTGGTTCATTTTCTTAGGTGTAAAGTAACGGCTTGAAATAAGGTGAATTTTTCATGTGTTACGATGCAAATGAGGTGATGAAATGATTCTAAAAAAACGTGGAAAAGACCACCATTTACATGGATTACAAGCTCTCTACAAACGATTACCTGATAGTCATTCTTTAATCACTACTATTAATAAAAAGATAGCGATGATGATTGCAGGAATACGAGGAGAAACAAAACTTGAATCAGTATTTGAAAACTATTTCTTTTTAGATGAAGTTTACATCCTGCACGATCTTTCTATTTACTCAACAGGACAAGCTCAAATCGATTGTCTTGTTATTACTCCTAAATTCGCTCTAATTTTGGAGGTTAAAAACATTGCAGGAGAGATGTCATTTTTAGAAGGAACAGGTCAGATAAGTAGAGTTTTGGATAATGGACAAATTGATCATTTTGAGAGCCCAATGATACAACTCGATCGCAATAGTGATTTACTTCACGATTGGCTGAGGATTAGAGGAATTCAATTTCCCATCTTGGGAGCTGTCGTATTGCCTAATGCATCGCAAAAAGTAAACGTGCAATTGAACTCTTATCCCGTACTATTTTTAGGGGGAGTCCATTCTTTTATTAAACGATTAATGAATACTCAATCAATAGTAGAACCCAAAATAGCAAGAGAGATTGCTGAGCAACTGATTGAAAGTCATCAAATATTCATTCCTTTTCCGATTTGCCGCAGATGGAATATAGAAACTGCATGTTTAAAGAAAGGAGTTTATTGTACCAAATGTAGCGAGGGTCTAATGATACGCCAATTGCGTACTTGGGTATGTCAACAATGTCATCATAAAGATTCGAAGGCTCACCGCCAAGCAATTAATGAATGGTTTATGTTGGTTGGTGGAGAAATGACAAATAAGAAATGTAGAGACTTTTTAAATATAAAAAGTCATCAGCTTGCTACAAGGTTACTTGGAGAAATGAATTTGAGAGTTGATGGGAAAGGAAGAAGCACTAAATATACAAAGGAAAATTACGAGTAAAACACTGAATGGACGAAAATTACCTGCGATTGGTCGAAAACAGCTGTTGAGTGGTCAAAAAGTGAGTCTGACTGGTCATAAACCTGCTCCGATTGGACGAAAACTCATATTGAATGGACAAAAACTTAAATGGGAGAAGGCTACGCCTCCTCTTGAAAAGAAAAACCCTTCCATGCTGAAGCTTTGGAAGGGTTCGTTGCTTAAATTTCACTCATAACTGCATGTGTATTGCCTTCGCCATCTTTGAAGAAAGCCATCCAGATTTCAATATCGCCCATTTTTCCAACCATATGGGGTTCATCAATAAAATCTGCTCCCGCTTCTTTCATGGTGCTCACTGTTGAATTCAATTCTTTCACTTTGAAGTACAGCACGGAGCTTGGGTGGTCAAACTCTTTCTTCTCCGGCAAACTCAATAACAAACGTGTTTCTCCACATTGGAAAAACGCCAGTCCATCTGTTTCGAACAGTAACGGCAAGCCGATTACATCTCTGTAAAAAGCGACAGCTCGAGGCACGTCCTTTACATTGACGGCAATTTGACCAATGGACTCAATCGATAAATTTTTCATATGTATTTCCTCCAATCCCTTCTTTTTCAATTCGACAGAACGAGTGGAAATCCTGCTGTGGTATTCTTTAGAGAAGACTCGAAAGTTTGATAATAAAGGATGAAATCAAAATCAAGGGGTGAAGAAGTGAATTGGAATTGGAATGAAACGAGCATCACTTTGGCTTATACACCTGAAAATTTAAAGGACTTACTAAATAAGGTATGTAATAAAGAAAACAGTTTTTCACAATTTGATTTTAGTAAGTGGTGTGATAACTTAACGATGTTTTTTGATGATGACGAACGAGAAGAGTTGAATGAATATGAAACCCTCGCTGCGTGGGTTGCGACAGACATTGAAGCCCAATGGGATTTGTTTTTAATTAATACTTATTCGTCTAAGATATTGCAGGACTTGGACCTCACTAAAGTAGAATTGCCTCATCAATGGTGGATTCAATGGTCAGAAGAAATGAACGAGGCGTTATAGCTTTTGTTAATCGAACGAATACGCCCTCGAAAAAGGTGGATAAGCATGTTACATCACGTAGAAATGAATGTCTCCAATTTACAGCAATCCCGCGCCTTTTATGACTTTCTATTGCCGATGCTAGGCTATGAACTCTATCAACAATGGGATAAAGGATTTAGTTATAAGGTCAATCATACATATCTAGTTTTTGTACAAACAGAGGAGAAGCATGCGGATGCGTCATTCCACCGAGGCCGTACAGGTTTAAACCACCTCGCATTTCATGGGGAGTCCCGCACGCAAGTGGATGCTCTGACGGAAGAATTGATAAACCGTGGCGTAAACATTCTATATAAAGATCGTCATCCCTTTGCAGGGAGCAATCATACGTACGCTGTATTTTTTGAAGATCCGGATCGGATAAAATTAGAGATTGTAGCGCCTAAATAACGGGCATTGGGTAGAAAAGGAGTGATTCTGCCATGCCGTTTGATTATGACCTGGATTATGAAAATTTAGACCTTCGGAAAAAGCCTGAGTTGTACCACGTTATAAAACACCGGGCTTCCGTATACAGTGTTAGAGACTACCTTGGTTGAATCATTAGCCAGACCATTCGCATTCCTTTATGCTTAAAGAAAACGATAGTTGGGGGAATCTCCATGAACATTACGATATTTGGTGCGACAGGTCGTGTAGGAAATGAAATCTTACAACGCGCCTTAAAAGATGGCCATCGTGTGAAAGCTCTTGTACGCACACCATCCAAACTAACACCACATGAAAATTTAACGATTCTAGAAGGCGATATCCGAAAACAACAATCGGTGAGTGAAGCGATTAAAGGTGCGGATGCCGTATTCAGTGCAATTGGTACTGATAAAACCACAACACTGACAGATGCAATCCCGCTTATTATTGAAGCCATGCAAAAAGAAGAAATAAAACGTATCGTCACAATAGGCACGGCAGGGATTTTGCAAAGTCGTACCAACCCTGAAGCGTACCGCTTTCAGTCAACTGAATCAAAACGTCGCTTAACCTTTGCGGCAGAAGAGCATGCAAAGGCTTATGAACAGCTTGCTGCAACGAACCTGGAATGGACAGTTGTCTGCCCAACCTATTTACCAGATGGAAAGGCGACGGGTCAGTGGAGAATTGAACGGAACTTTTTACCAGAAGATGGCGTTAAAATATCTGTAGGGGACACCGCTGAGTTCGCTTACAAAGAATTGCTGGACCCTCAGTTTATAAACGTTCGAGTGGGTCTTGCTTATTAAAAGGAGTTTTACATGTTTCGAAAACTATTGAAAGGTATCATTGCCGTCGCTTGTCTGATTGGCTTCTTATATGTGAATAACAACTGGCTCAGCGTTACGAATCACACCGTAGAATCTTCTGAGATTCCTTCATCTTTTGATGGATATCGGATTGTGCAAATTTCAGATTTACATGATGCTACTTTTGGTGAAAATCAACAGCGGTTAGTGAATAAAATTAAACAGGCAAGGCCAAATATGATTGTCATTACCGGGGATTTGATTGATAGCAATCGCTATGATTTACCCAACAGTCTTGCGCTCATCGAGGAAATTGTGGAATTAACGGACGTGTACTACGTGACAGGAAATCATGAAGTAGCAACGAATGATGTGGAACATATAAAAGAGGAACTCACCACTCGTGGCGTGCGCGTGTTATCCAATGAAACCGTGAACATAACACGTGACGGAATGTCGATATCCTTAACAGGGATAGAAGACCCATTAAATGGTGCGACAGCTTCACAAATGATTGATTCTTCCAATGTTCCGAATGACGCTTTTTCAATTCTCCTTGCCCATCGCCCAGAAGATTTTCAATCTTATATAGATGCAGGAATGGATATAACGTTTTCCGGACATGCACATGGCGGTCAGTTCCGTATCCCATTCGTTGGCGGCCTTGTTGCGCCTGGTCAAGGTTACTTTCCAACATACACAGCGGGCATTCATGAAGGTGGGTCATCTAAATTGATTGTCAGTCGAGGACTTGGAAATAGCATCATTCCGATTCGTCTGTTTAACTTGCCTGAAATAGTCGTGGTTACGTTAAAATCGAGTTCAATAAAATAACTCGATCGACAACTTAAGAAGGAGAGATTTTCATCATGCCACAAAGCATTACGCTTGTACCTTACAATCCAGATCATCAACAAGCATTCCAATTTTACCCGTTACCTCCCGACCAGCTTGAGTTTACGGCACACCCATTAGAGCTGCTGAAAAACGACAATTATTCTAGAACTCCCGTCACCATCTTGGAAGGGAATCATATCGTTGGGTTCTTTGTCCTGGATACCGGAAATGACCGTTTCTTTTATACTGACAACCCGAATTCTATTTTATTAAGAGGATTTTCCATTCATCCGGAATCCCAAGGTCAAGGAATTGCAGTGAAAACGATACAAGCTCTTCCAACTTTTATCCATCGGCATTTTCCGCAATTCGACGAAGTGGTACTTGGGGTCAACGAACGCAACGAAGCTGCTAGACATGTTTATTTAAAGGCTGGTTTCAAAGATGAGGGACGTCGCTACATAGGTTCAAAAGGTCAGCAATATGCGCTGCATTTATATGTACCAGATACAATCATACGCCAAGCAAAGCCCGGGGATGAGGATGGAATTACCAAGGTCTGTACGGAAGGTCAATGGTTTACATATGGGGATATATATACGAAGCAAGAGATTGAACATATCATTAATAGATACTATACTCCTAAACGAATCTTGAAGGAAATCAATGATTTGTCGAAAAAATGGAATGGTTACTATGTGGCTGAGGTTGAAGGGGAAATTGTCGGGGCTATAGGTGGGGGTATGACCAACTCCAAAATAGCAGAAATTTACGTTCTTTATTTGCATCCAGAGAAGCGGAACAAGAAAATTGGAACACAATTACTGGAAGCTTATACCCGACTACAACAAGAAGAGTATAATGCCACGGAACAGTGGGTTTCGGTGGAAAAGGAAAATAACAAAGGAATCCCATTTTATAAAGCAAAAGGATTCATTTTCGTTAAAGAAGAGCCTGCAAATGATTCCGAATTGACAAGTGCTCACACTTCTTTACGATTAAAAAGAGCATTAGATTAAAAGGGAATTTTAGATTTTTGGGTGCTTCGTTTAGTTGATACATTTGAAGGCTTTCAAGTATTGCTCTTGAAGCCATTTCATTCATTATTACGTAAAAATAGTTGCCCTCGAGTAATGAGAGCAACTTTTTTATTATTATTTATAATTTCTAGTTCATTACTATAGAAAATACCCTTCTCCAACTCGCATCAACATACTAACTGGATAAAGAGGTAGCTCATGGATTACATTTGGTTATTTTTAATAGGTTTGATTGCGAATGTGCTGGGCACTTTGGCTGGAGGCGGTGGCTTAATTAGTTTACCGGCCATGTTATTAATGGGAATACCGGTACACTCAGCCATAGGCGCAAATAAGGTCTCGAATACAGTCAGCTCCTTATCTAGTTTCATCGTGATCTATAAGTATAAAGAAGTTACCGTCAAAGAAGCGTTCATCATCGTTCCGCTTTGTCTTGGTGGGGGAATAACAGGAGGATTAATCGCGTCCTTTCTAACAGAAAGCACGTTGACAATAATCGCTGTTGTCCTACTGAGTTTCGCTTTGCTAACTTCATTTATGGGATCGAGTGATTTTGAAGGAAATCGTCCGCTTGTCGTTAGTAAGAAAAGTGGGGCCGGTCTATTTGGCATCGGTCTATACGATGGGGTGTTTGGACCGGGATCTGGCACATTGATGATGTACGTGCTATCTCATCTAGGCATTTCTTATATTCGGGCTGTTGGACTAGCCCGCATTGCGATTTTTTCAAGTTGTTTCGGTGCGGCATTAACGTACATAGCGACGGGGAAAATTATGTGGGCGGTAACCATTACACTATTGTTGGGCTCGGTAAGTGGTGCGCAAATCGGGGTGCATCTAGCTCGTAAATTGAAAAAAGAATATGTGAAACCTTTATTACGCATTGTAACGATAGCGTTGATTATACAAATTGTCGCA
Source organism: Paenisporosarcina sp. P4_B8 (assembly GCF_056402175.1). NCBI lineage: Bacteria > Bacillati > Bacillota > Bacilli > Caryophanales > Caryophanaceae > Paenisporosarcina > Paenisporosarcina sp. P4_B8. The sequence goes on from NZ_JBFUHX010000010.1 coordinate 28,625, forward strand.
ACGAATCTCTAGATAAAAAGGCTAAATTCTCAGTATAATGTGAATAAAGAGTAAAGAGGTGATTAGTCATGAAGCGATGGGTAATCTTCACCTCATGCCTTCTTCTGTTAAGTGGGTGTGGAATATTCGAACAAAACAAATCTGAAGAACCAGAGTCAATTAAAGTAGTAGCTAAAAATCTTCAAGTCCCTTGGTCCATCAACCAGTCTGGGGAGGACTTTTACATATCTGAACGGGTCGGCACGATTGCCTATATCCAAGTTGATGGCACGGTCGAACATCAAAAAGTAGAGTTTTCCACGCCTTTAGCGACAGTTTCGGAAGCGGGTTTGCTTGGATTTGTCCTGAAACCGACGTTCGAAGAAACAAAAACAGCATTTGCTTATTACAATTATGATGCGGGAAACGGTCCATTCAATCGTATAGTGACATTGAAATTAGAAGGTGACGTCTGGAAAGAAAACGCCATACACTTAGACGGAATCTCAACCGGCAATGTCCATCATGGAGGTCGACTTGAAATCGGTCCTGATCAGTTGTTGTATGCAACGATTGGGGATGCGTCAAATCCACAACTCGCCCAAGATCCCGATTCTAAAAACGGGAAAATCATCCGTTTAAATGCAAACAATCAATGGGAAACCATTAGTCTAGGTCATCGCAATCCTCAAGGCCTTGCTTGGACAGATGATGGCGTTTTATTTGCTTCTGAACATGGACAATCTGCCAATGATGAAATAAACAAAATCGAACCAAGCAGTAACTACGGTTGGCCATTAATTGAAGGAAGTGAAGAACGAGAAGGATATGTGACTCCATTGCTTCATTCAGGTGCGAATATCACATGGGCACCTTCTGGCATGGCGTTTCATAAAGGGAAATTGTATGTTGCAGCTTTGCGAGGAGAAGGGATTCTCGTCATTAATCCCGAGTCTGGTGAATTAGAGGATAAAATTACAGGCTATGGACGAATAAGAGATGTATTTTCAAATGGTGAGGAGTTGTACTTCGTCTCAAACAATCGAGATGGACGTGGAAAAGCGAAAGTTGATGACGATAAGCTTTATCAATATTTAGCGGAATAACAGCACGTTGTCATGTTTAATTGGCTGAACTGAATGGAATACTTTCAGGAAAGGAGCTGATTAAGAGTGAGTAAACAACAAGCATTGAATATTTTAAAAGAAAGTCGCACCGGCACGATGGCAACGGTTAAAAATAATAAACCACACTCAAGATACATGACTTTCTTCAATGAAGAATTCACTTTATATACGCCGACCAATAAAAACACGCATAAAGTTGAAGACATTGAAGCCAATCCATATACACATATTTTGATTGGCTATGACGGAGAAGGCTTCGGGGATGCATTCCTAGAGATTGAAGGCAAAGTAAGTGAAAGTAAAGACGAAAGTTTGAAAGAAAAAATTTGGAATGACCATATGAAAAATTGGTTCGAAGGTCCAGAAGACCCGAACTTAGTGATATTGGTTGTAAAACCAGAAAGCGTTCGTCTTATGAACAAAAGTGGAGAACCACCTGAAACCATTGAATTTTAATAAATGGAAAGCTCGCTCTCAGACTGAGGGTGAGCTTTTTTGTGTAATGTGAAAGTTTGTGAAAAATTTAACGCTCAAACAGCGATGTTTATCGCTCAAACTGAACCATTTATCGATCAAAAATCGAGTTTATCGCTCAAACTAGACCATTTATCGCTCAGATAGGTCTCAGAGTCAAGTTAACTTGTGCTGAGATGACGGTTCCTCATAGTGTGATTTTTAATCTCTCTCCTGAATGGGTACTGGATGAAAAAAAGTACGCAAAAAATAAGCGAAATGAATCACTGGAATATCAAGTTTTCAAACACAAGACACCGTTGCTGCGTCAGTTAAAAGATGTGGACATGCAACTGCAATATAATAAAGTTAAGAATTTGAGGATTGCAGCCAAAAAGGTAAGTGGAATCGTCGTTCAGCCCGGTGAAACGTTTTCCTACTGGAAGACAATTGGGAAAACAACGAGACGGAAAGGTTATCTTGACGGCATGATTCTACATTATGGAAAAGTGCGATCAGGTCCCGGCGGCGGACTGTGCCAATTATCCAATTTAATTTACTGGATGACGTTGCACACTCCACTTCAAGTAACGGAACGCTACCGTCACAGTTACGATGTATTTCCGGATTCCCAGCGCAGCCAACCTTTTGGAAGCGGGGCAACTTGTGCATATAACTATTTGGACCTGCAGATTAAAAATGAAACGAATGAACCTTACCAACTAATCATTTACGTAACCGATCAATCTTTGGTAGGCGAATGGCGAACGACACAACCTTCTTTGACGACCTACAATGTTTATGAAAAAGAGCATTGGTTCACATTAGAACACTGGGGCGGGTACGTACGTCACAACACGATATACCGAGAAGTATTCAACCGTTTCGGAGAACGAATCGATGACGAGTTCATTACTGAAAACCATGCCATTACCATGTATGAACCTTTTCTGACGGATGGTAAGGCATAAAAGAAACAGCTCAGCAGGAATCTGCTGAGCTGTTTTATTGTTCAACTTAAAAAGAAAGAAAAAATGACTATTTCGATTAACATTTACGGATGAGGTTTATATGTTTTGTATAGGGGTAAATTTGAATTAGAACATTAGAAACATTTCAACTATCACAAAATATGAGGAGGAAACTAACATGGCAGATTGGAAAAAAACATTATTAGCAAGTGGTCTAGTAGGTGGAATCGTTTTGGGTGGTTTAGCAGGTTGTGGTGACGGAGTTGACCAGGATAATGGTGTCAATGATGGTGACCAGAAGGACGAAGTAGATTCTGAAAACAAAAACACTGAAGAAGGCGAAGAATAATTCAGCAGATTTAAGGAGCGTAGAGCTCCTTTTTTTGTGGACAATAAGTGATGTTAATGGATTAAGCCTTGTAACACCCATCACTCTATAGCTTTTTAGCAGTCCCCAAAATTTTCTAAAATTGAATTCTTCATCCTATTTCTATTTTCGATACTACAATGGGAAAATCCTGTTTGAACTTATGAACTGGAAACCGATCAAATAAAAAACCATCTCCTTTTTTTCGGGAGATGGTTTTCATTATGATTTGAATAAATTCAGCCAGCCTTTGTATTTAAACCAGGCGAACATTAACAATCCGATAAGTGCCATTCCGCCTAAAGCGAAAAAGTAGCCATATTTCGTCTCGAGTTCCGGCATGTTTTCAAAATTCATGCCATATACCCCTGCTACAAATGTTAGTGGAATGAAAATGGAGGATACAATCGTTAAAATCATCATGATTCGGTTCATTCGGTTGGAGTTCATTGCCATATAGCTATCTCGAATATCTGCTGTAAGTTCTCGGTTTGACTCCACAATTTCTGTCAGTTTGACGAGGTGATCAGAAATATCCGCAAAGTAGGAATGTTCGTGCTGTTGAAGGTTAAAACGACTCGAGTTTAATACACGGTACATCAAATCACGCATCGGCAAAATCGTTCGGCGCAACCATAACAAGTCACTGCGCATTTCAAAGACGGTATCCATCGAAAAATGCTTCATATCAAACGTCATCTGATCTTCAATTTCGTTCAAATGGTCCTCAATCTTGTACACAAGTGGAAAGTAGGAATCAACCACTTTGTCGAGAATTTGATACATCGCATAAATCGCTCCACGTTCCCAGAAGGAGGCATCGCGTTGCAATTTTTCTCGAACCAAGTCCAATTCTTGAACGGCATTATGATGAAAAGTAACAACAAAATTCTTTCCGACAAATAAATCCAATTCCTCGGCTTCAAGCGTCTCTTCATTCAGCGTATGGACGACAAAGAAATGATATCCATCGTGGTAATCGACTTTCGGGCGCTGCAAGCGGTGTAAACAATCTTCAATCGCTAGTGGATGGAAATGAAAGAACGAATCAAGCAAAGCCCATTCAGTGGCTGATGGTTTGTCAAAATCAATCCAGTACCAGTCGAATGACTTTTTATGTAGATCTTCTAAAGGAAAGTCCATTTCTAATTGACTATCAACGGTAACTCCAAATGTTCGAATCATAAGTAAAACCTCGTTTCACACGGTAAATGCTAGTAGTAGTTTACCACGAAAGTTCGATGTGCTTGTATTGAAGCCTATAAAATTCGTTTGAAAAAGGAGAAGTTACCAGTCGATTTCTTATGACTTCGCATTAAAAGCTCATTTTCTAAATAATGTCTTAACAAGTCATTCACATCCTCTTCATATTCATCGGCTACACTAAAGGTGCAAGCTCAAATCCAAGGAGGTCCTACATGAGTCAAACACGTTTAAAAAAGAAAGCTTTACCTATCGCAATCCTTTCGTTTTTAGCCATCAGTGGAGTCGCGGGAACCATTGCCACATTTCCATTTCATAAACGACAACGAATACCTCTAAAAGCTAGATAAAGGAAAAATAAAAAATGCGATTTAAAAGGAGAGTCATTAACGTGGAAATTCAACGAAGACCTTGGAAAAAAATATCTTTGACGCGATTTATGGACTTCATAAGTAAGTCCACTCAAAGAGCACAAGAAAAGAGATTTTCTCAATTAAATTCATCACAGACACCTTGGAATTAACTAAACGCAATCATATATAAATAAATGGATTCTCTTTAATACTCTCATTTCTTATGGAGAGTTTTTTCTTGTTTAAAAATCCTTTATACGGGAATTTACATATCTTTAATAACTTTTACCACTCCATACGCTGACAGATACGAAATCGGGATGAGAAGAAAAAGAATAATCAATCCAATCATCGTACCAAGCGGAGAGATAGGAAGTAGATTACCTGCAAAAAAACCAAGTAACTGATAAAAAATGACGAAAATGACGATGGACATGATCAAAATAATGATCTTATTTTTGAAGGTTTTCATTGTGGTTCTCCTTCCGCAACAACCAAATATATTATCATTAAGTATTACATTTACTTCCAATTGTTACAACTGTTTCTTTAAAGCGAGCGCATCGTTTGACTCTCTGTAAAATATAGTTTATTCTAGCCATGGAATTAATAAATTCATAAAGCGCCATTTTCACAATGGCGGCCAAGTTTTCTAGGGTTCCGCAAACAACCGGTTTGGTCTGGTCCGAGAGAAAACGCTTTGCACACACGCAAGGATACACGGAAGGATAAAAGCCTGGGAGATGACGTATGATACGTTTATCTCTCGGGCTTATTTTGATTTGGAAAAGGAGTATGTTTTCATGAATAAAGAATGGATGAAAGTCTTCATAGCAGCATTTTTTGAGGTATTTTGGGTAATTGGTCTCAAGCATGCGGATGATATCTGGACATGGTTGGGCACGGCAATTGCTATTTCGGTGAGTTTCTATTTAATGATTATGGCAGGGAAAACACTTCCTGTTGGAACCGTGTATGCAGTGTTTGTCGGACTTGGTACAGCTGGGACAGTGATTGCGGATATCCTCTTTTTCGGGGAATCATTTAGTATCGCAAAAATTGCCTTGATTGCACTTCTGTTAATTGGGGTTGTCGGGCTTAAGCTGGTGACAAAAGAACAGGAAGAGGTGGAATCCTAATGGCGTGGATATTCTTAGTCATTGCTGGATTGTTTGAAATGACAGGTGTGGCGATGATCAGTCAAGTGCATAAAAGTCGCAATTGGAAGTCCATTAGCGGATTGTTCGCAAGCTTTTTGGCAAGCTTCCTGTTCCTTGCACTCGCCATGGAAACCCTTCCGATGGGTACGGCATACGCAGTGTGGACAGGTATTGGTGCTTCAGGTGGAGCGATTTTAGGCATGATTTTATACGGGGAGCCTAAAACATGGCTGCGCATGCTGTTTATTGCCATGGTGTTAGGAGCGGCTGTCGGTTTGAAATTTATTTCTTAGGACTGTCATATCTATTTCCCGGCAAACATAGCATAGCTTTATCACACGTATAAAAAGCAGTATATTTGAATTTATTAGAAAATTATGTTGACAAGTATTTTGCACCCTGTCATAATCCAATTTAGATTTTAAAAAATATCATATCTACATTTTTCTTATCAAGAGCAGGTGGAGGGACTAGCCCTATGAAACCCGGCAACCGACTTACGCGAGTAGGCACGGTGCTAATTCTTGCAGCAGTAGCTGACAGATAAGAGGATGTTAGTTCAACTACTAACCTCTTCTTTTTTGTGAAGAGGTTTTTTATTTTCCCTAAAGAGGTGAAGACATTGAGTGAAGTAATCGCGACTTATTTAGTCCATAGCATAGAAGGAAATTTAGAAAAAAAAGCAGAAGGCATCGCACTTGGCTTGACGGTCGGATCATGGACCGACTTACCGCAACTGGAACAACAGCAACTGAAGAAACATAAGGGACGCGTTGTATCTGTCCAAAAAGAAAATAGTCAATTAGAAAGCAGAACGAAAGGAATTATTCGCATTGCATACCCCAAGGCGAATTTCAGTCCTGATTTGCCAGCCATTTTAACGACGACTTTTGGCAAGTTATCACTGGACGGGGAAATCAAATTAATTGATTTGGAGTTCAGTCCGGAATTAACGGGCCACTTTCCAGGTCCGAAATTCGGCACAGAAGGAATCCGACAACTGACAGGCGTGCAAGAACGACCATTTGTCATGAGTATCTTTAAAGGCATACTCGGGAAAGATTTGGACTTTTTACTGACACAACTGGAACACCAAGCACGCGGTGGTCTGGATTTTGTGAAAGATGATGAAATTTTATTCGAAAACGAGTCGACGCCTTTTGAACAACGGATTGTAAAAGGACGTGAAGTACTCGAGCATGTTTTCTCGGAGACAGGTCACCGCACACGTTACGCAGTGAATTTGACAGGACGTACATTCGACTTAAGAGACAAAGCAAGACATGCGACAGAGCTAGGGGCAGATATGTTGCTGTTTAATGTTTATGCATACGGATTGGATACACTGCAAAGTTTAGCTGAAGATCCAGAAATTGCGATTCCGATTATGGCACACCCAGCTGTTTCGGGAGCATTCACTCCATCCCGAAAGTATGGTCTCTCAAACCACCTCGTACTGGGTAAATTATTGCGACTTGCCGGGGCGGATTTCTCGTTATTTCCCTCACCATATGGCAGTGTGGCCTTGGAAAAATCAGAAACACTAAAAATTGCAGATGCACTCCAGGTTCCTGGTTTGATAAAGACCTCTTTGCCAGTGCCTTCAGCCGGAATTCATCCGGGCATGGTGCCGCAACTGATTGAAGACTTTGGTATTGATTCCGTCATCAATGCAGGTGGCGGGGTGCACGGACATCCGGCAGGTTCTGCGGCGGGGGGCAAAGCATTCAGGCAAGCGGTTGATGCAATGCTATCAAGGAAGACCTTATCAGAGGCTGCGCAAACAAATGCAGAACTGCAACAAGCACTGGAATTGTGGGGTGACAAAGTACGATGACACCACCCGTTATATTTTGTGATTTTGATGGCACGATTACCACGAAAGATAACATTATGGCCATCATGAAAAAATTCGCACCACCTGAGTGGGAGCCGATTAAAGACCAGATTCTCGACCAACAAATAACCATTCAACAAGGCGTGACACAACTTTTCAACTTGTTATCAACCGACCAAAAAGATGAAATTACCCAATATGTATTGGAACAGGCACAAATTCGAGAAGGATTTGAGGATTTTGTGGCCTATACGAAAGCACAGAAGATTCCACTCTTTATTGTATCTGGTGGCATTGATTTCTTTGTTAAGCCACTCGTGAAGGAACATATAGAAGACGACCGTATTTACTGCAACGTGGCAGATTTTTCTGGAGAAACCATCACAATCAACTGGCCTCATTCATGCGATGAACATTGCTCGAATGGCTGTGGTTGTTGTAAACCATCCATCATTCGCAAACTGAGTGACGACAACACTTACAAAATCGTCATCGGTGATTCCATTACCGATCTGCAAGCGGCCAAACTGGCAGACAAAGTCATAGCGCGGGACTTCCTCATCGAAAAGTGCGAAGAACTCGATATTCCTTTTGAGCCATTTGAAACATTTACAGACGTGATTCACATTTTAAAGCAATTGGAGGTACGCACATGAGCAATTACTTTTCCCGTTGGACCGAGCTTTCGGCCATAAAAAAAGAACTCGCAGACCGCGATTGGTTCTACGGCACGAGTGGTAATTTATCGATTAAGGTAACGAATGAACCGGTTACATTCCTCGTTACAGCATCCGGTAAGGACAAACGGAAATTCACGGATCATGACTTTTTACTAGTTGATGCAGCTGGTGAAAAGTTGGAGGAAACGACGTCAAAGCCATCGGCCGAAACGTTGCTCCACGCTAAGATTTATAACAAAACAAATGCCGGGTGTGTCCTTCATGTGCACACGATTGACAACAATGTCATCACGGAACTGTATAAACATGAAACACATATCGATTTCACCGGAAATGAAATTATTAAAGCACTCGGTTCCTGGGAACAAGATGCCAAAGTCAGCATTCCGATCATTCCAAATGTCGCGCATATCCCGACACTTGCTGAACAATTTGATCGTTATGTAACAGGGGACATGGGAGCAATCCTGATTCAAAATCACGGCATCACGGTGTGGGGCAAAGACGCTTTCGAAGCGAAAAAATATTTGGAAGCATGGGAATTTTTATTCTCGTACCAAGTGAAAATCGCAACTATAAAACATGTAGTGGGGAGTTATTAAAAATGGCATACATTCGCAAACACGCAAACAACGAACGCATTGAAGAAGAGCAAGCAGTCATCGACTTTTTGAACAGCAATGAAGTTATTTACGAAAAGTGGGACATCGAGAAGCTTCCAACCGGACTTCGTGAAAAATTCAATCTAACAGATGAAGAAAAACAACAGATTCTATCCGCATTCGGAATCGAAATTGCTGACATTTCCGAGCGACGCAACTACCAGCAAGCGGATGTGATTTCACTCTCTGAATCAACGCCTAACTTGGAACAACTGTTGAAAAATTTCCAACAGGAGCATCATCATGAAGACGATGAAGTACGTTTCATCGTCAGCGGTCACGGCATTTTCGTCATTCAATCGGAAGACGGAGAGTTCTTTGATGTCGAGTTGCAACCGGGAGACTTAATCTCTGTACCTGAAAATGTACGCCACTACTTTACGCTGATGGAAGACCGCAAAGTCGTAGCGGTGCGCATTTTTGTCACGACAGAAGGCTGGGTACCGATTTACGAGAAGGAAACAGTCGCTTAATTAGAGGTTGATTACTTTTTGACCACTTGATAAAGGTCTGTGACCAGTCAAGGTTGATTTTCATCCGGTCAGCCGAAGTTTTTGACCAGTCAGCAATGGTTTTTGTCCATTCGCCTGGACACGGACAAATCATCCTTTCCAGACACACAATAAAACCTGACATCCCGTAAGGAGTCAGGTTTTTTGTACTTATTACACACGATGGGGGAAGAAAGAGTCGTGCGTCATAGTCGGATGTGAGGATTAATTTCTATAAATTAATATAGACAACTTGCACCGACAATAATTAACAAGATGAAGAGAACAACAATCAACGTGAACGTAGAACCGCTAGTATTGCAGCATTCGTATCCCATGCCTTACACCACCTTTTTAGAAAGGATGCTTTAGCATATGCTCATCTTTGGCACTGACTCGGGAAAAAATCACGGTTCACTACACAAGATTGTTTCTTGCTTCACTTTATTTTATTTGGCCACACCATTCTTCTTTCAAGACGGCATTTACTTTGGCTAAGTTGAACTTTTGATACCCTTGACCTTCTGCCCATGCTTTAATCCCCGCGTGTTCAGGGTCATCTTTGTCTTTCATGACGCGCTTGAATTCGTCATATCCAGGCGGACCTCCCACATCTTCAGGTGGGCAAGTACCTTTGCCTTCGAGCAGCTGCGGATAATTATACGCGTAATCATCCACTACTTGTTCGAGCACCACTTCGTGGTCCCAGCTGTCTCCAAAGTCATACATGTAGCGAAATACGGGAGAGTCATGGACGTATTTGGTCAAATCCACATCGCGTGCGAGTAATAGCTGAGTACGGATAAACCGTTGATACATTCTAAATTCATACGATCCTTCTTCTGGCGGGTTTTTCATATAGTATTGGGCCATGCCGAAGTTTTCTGAAACCGATTCTTCATCGCCGACCAATTGAATCGTTTTATCGTTCTTGGAATCGTCGATGGAGAAATTAAATAAGTGACTATTTGTCCATCCGACAGAGGTTTGGATAATCGAATGTAAATCATAAAAATCGAGCGTTTCAGGTACGATAAAGCGGCGCCATACTTTCGGTTTTACATAATTTAGCGTGACAAGAAATTGATACGCTTTCAAGATATCACCTCTACTTTAGAATTTTTCCCCATCATACCACAGAAGCATATATTATGGTTTTCTGGAGAGTATTGGTGAGGACTCATCGCTATTAAAAAACGGCGTTAGCTGGAAATATTTACAGTTCCCATTTCTATCAATTTTAAGAAACATGGTATGATAGAAGAAAATTAATTTATTACACAATAAAATTATTTCGATAGGAAGATACGAGTGGGTGACGAATGAAAGAAGCGATCAACAAATTCACGAATAAAAACTGGTTGGTTTGGGGTGGCTTATTGTTGCTGCTCATTTTTTTACTATTAAATCGTCAGATCATTACTCTTCTCGTAAATCGTGATGTCGAAGGCATTCAAGATTTTTTGGATGATAATCTGCTTTATGCATATATATTTATGCTGATCATTATGATTCTCCAAAATTCGTTTACTGTGTTTCCTTTACTTTTAGTAATTACCATCAACATTACGTTGTTTGGATTTTTTGATGGTTTTTTATGGAGCTGGATTTCCAGTGTAATCGCCGCAGTCTTCGTCTTCTGTGCCGTCCGCTTCTTGTTTCAAAAAAGATTGATTGAAAAATTCAAACCAGGTTTACTTGTACAAATAGAAGCGAATGGATTTGCTTATGTATTCCAAGCGCGGATTTTCCCTTTAGTCCCGACTAGTTTGGTCAATATATTGGGAGGATTGAGCACGGTTCGGTTTTGGCCGTTTATTCTTGCCACGACCATCGGGAATTTTATTTATTTTTTCATCCTGGCACTGATTCCCGCTGGTCTAGTATCAAAGGAAATTGATGAAGCCATGATTTGGGTCATTTTAGTGAGTGCTATCTTGTTATACTACTTGTTCAAACTTGTTCGAAAAAAACGGAAACCCTCTAACTAAAGAGACTAACCCAGTTCACAAAGTGTGAGCTGGGTTTTATTTTTAATCTAAAAATTCGAGTACGAAATCCAAGAACAGCAAGGGTTGTTCCACATTAGGCGCATGTCCTGACTGATTGAACTCCACAAACGTGGCATTCGGAATCAATTTCGCTGTTTCACGTCCCACTTCAGGCGGATTCAATCCATCATGATCGCCACTGATGACCAATGTTTCAGCTGTTATACGATACAAATCCTCACGGAAATCAAAGCCCTCTAACGCTTCGTTTGCAGCTTCAATCTCGTTAGCGGTCAGGGGTGAACCCTTTTCAGCAGCATAGTGACTCCACTTACCGACAGCTTTGAGGTCATGAAAAATATATGGAGAGACTTTGGCTACTTTCTCTGAAAAGTCCATTCCTTCAAGTTCTTTTGCATGTTTGGCAAACAAGGCTTCCATTGAAGATGTTTTCCCTTGAGATTTCGTTGCCACTAAAATCAGTTTCTTCACACGTTCCGGTGAAGCAATTGCTACACCTTGCGCAATATAGCTGCCCATTGAGACACCTAGCAAATAAGTTTCTTCAATCCCTAAATGTTCAAGTAATCGAAGTACATCGCCGATATGATCATCTAGCGTATACGATGATGGTTTCTCGGAGTCCCCGTGCCCACGTGCATCTAGTACGATTGTTCTAAAATACTTCTTGAATACTTTTACTTCCGCATCAAACATATGGCGATTGCCGGTTAACCCATGCAGTAACAATAGAGGCTCACCGGTTCCATATTCTTCATAAGTTAAACTCGTTCCATTACTCTTAAATGTTCCCATCCAATCACCTCTAATCATAATGTTCCCTCGTGCACTCGACTGAAAACAACAGCTAAGGTGTTACTTATTCTGTTGATTCTCAGAAACGGGGCTTGTCCAAAAATACCAAAGCGATTCCCACAATAGGGGAGAGCGCCTACAAAGCGCTCTCGGAGTGCTTGTGAGAGTGGTTTTCTTTTCCTTGCGATTATTTTAATTAGTAAAGAAAAGCAGCTCCGACAATAATCAACAAAATGAAAAGTACCACAAGTAAAGCGAAAGAAGATCCGCAGTTGTTATATCCCATAAATAACACCGCCTTTCATAATGAGATGTTGTATTATACGTAATACAACGGTCTGCATATGGGGCAATGTCTTGGGCTAATATAAATAAATCTATGTTTCCGGGCAAAGGACCAAGTCTACGAACCTCGTAGTTTGTTGTTCAATAAAGGTTCTTCATAGTATAAGTATTATAGGGTTAATATATGCAATGAATCCAATCATCTCTGAGAATTATTGAATTTTTTCCATACATGCAAAAGTAAAGCGAATGCCAACACGAAGACAAGATACGGTCCAGCTTGTGCCCATTCTACAAGTGCGTATGTAGCGGAAGTTTCCAACAGTAGAGCGGGCAACTTACCTATACTGCCGGCTACTGCAAAGGACCCAAAACTCATGGTGCCGACTGCTGCATAAAGAGTGACTAATCCAGAAGGGACGAATGGCATCAACCGCAGCCCGATGACAAACAAAAAGGCTTCCTTGGGTGAAGCATGCAGCAACTTTTGCAGGCGTGGAGCATGTTTGGTCTTATCGGCGATAACATGTCGAAATCCTTTTCGGTACAATCCAAAAGCGATTAAACTCCCCACAATTTCCCCAATCAGTGAGACTGAAAAACCTCCCCAAAATCCAAAAACCGCCACATTCGCAGCCGTCAGGAATGCACTTGGGATGACACCTGAAATGGCAATTAATATATTGAGGGAAATACTCAATAAGACAGCTACAGGAAGGGGGAGTATATGTAAATAAGTCAATAAAGTATCCATGTATATTAAGCTCCTTGCACAAAACCATATTGAAAAGTGGTTCCTATTTCAGCGAAGCCATACTTTTTTTAGTCACGGCTTCTATAAGATTCGATGATAGATATATAATACCTTCAATTAAAGGAAGATGCCGCAAGCGTAGCGTGAAGGTCTGTCACATCGTTGACCATAAAAATTCACAGTAAAAAAGCCAAACGGAATGAAGTTCATCCTGCTTGGCTTTCTCACATCTTTTAGGCAACCATGTTACGGCATGCTTCTGCACATTTGCGCATACCCGGTCGAGACGAATGCAGTCCACCATCATTTCACATTGTCTTCTTTCGGACAATTAGTGTTTAATGAAAAGAGCAGTGAATCGCTTTTATTTAGATACGCGCCCAGCAGCTAAAATTTGTTTCCAATTAGCTCCGCCATCAGTTGTTTGGTACACATCATTTTTCAATGTTGCGATAGATATTTCTTTGTCATCAGTAGGATGGACAGCAATGTAAATAATCGCATTATCCTTCTTCAGTTCTGGAACGTCCATGGCTTTTTCAACTTTTGTCGCAAGGTCGATTTGATTCAATTGAACTTTGTTATCTACTATTTCCGCAACATATGCCTGTTGTTCGTTTAACAAGGCATAAGTGATTGTCTTATCTTTCGTAGCAAGGGAAAAAGTCTTGCCCGCATCTTTAGATACGTACAACCCACGGTCTGTACCAATCGCAACGGTTTCAGGCTCATCTGGATGTGCGGATATATTGGACATCATGTCGGCTTCAAATCCACCCATATCCATGGTAGTCCACGACTTACCTAAATCATCCGAATAATAAAAGCCGTTTCCTAACTTTTCAGTTGGCATTTCATTAAAAACGTAGATGCGATCTGTATTGTAACCAGCTGCTAAATAGTGAAAGTCAATTTCACCTTCGAATGCATATTGCTCAAACGACTCGCCTGCATTTGTACTTTTGAGCAGACCAAGCGGATTTTTATATTTCGAACCAGGCTCAGGATGACCACTGGAAACAAAGCCGTCCGCCACAGCTTGGAAGCCCATGTAATCATGCTTCTCACCCGTTGTTTCTTTCCATATTCCTTCTTCATACAAAACAGGACCGTGGTGGCTGGCGAGCATTAATGCGTCACCGGAACCAGGGTAGCCAATCCCGTGTATATGAGATACTTCAACGTCCGTTGTTTCCTTATAAAAATCTCCAGATGGAGAGGAAGAACTCTCCTGAGTTGATTTCTCTACTTTGTGTTCATTGTGTTCGGTCTTTTCATTTGATGAACAGGCTGCTAGCATCAAACTCATAAGTCCCATCATAAGAATCAATTTTTGCATATTCCACACTCACTTTCATCTAATGGTAAATCCGTGCTTATATCATCATCGGCTAACTGCCTTCATTTTACACGAAAAATAGATTTAACCTATGCTATGACAAAGAAGCATTCTTGGAGAAATTCGAACGCCTTCAAGTGCCGCAACGTGAAATAATGTTCAAACTGTATTATGTAGGTGAATAACGATATACGATAACCCTTCGACTTCAAGTTGAAGGGTTATCTTTAGTGGGTTGGAACATACTTTTAAATGGGTTGGACCGTTTTATGTAAAAACTCCTCTAATTACCATTGTTAAAAGAACAAATGTTCGCATATAATAAAAAAAAGGAGGCGGCTTGAATGAAAGACAACATCGTAAAAATCATGAAGCGGCACGATATTTTGGAAATGGTCTATTTAGCGAAGGATGGTAATATCACCAAACGCCGTGTGAAAATCATTAAAGCCTACCATGACACGTTTCAGGCGTACTGTTTTACAAAGCAGGCAAAGCGTACTTTTTACTTTGACAATGTCTTAGCAGCCGTCCCCGTCATTCGAAAAGAACGAGAGGACGTGATCTGATGAAAATCAACCGAGGATTAAAAATGCAAGGCGACCTCAAAGATCGCGGCAAAATCAAATGGACGGCCATGATGCTGCCAGAGCACGTCGCGCAACTCCGCGAATGGCAACAAGAACACGATCTGGTTAAAAAACCCGAACTCGACGCGTTCGATTACGATACGATGCAGGAAGAACTCGAACGCGCACTCATCAGCCGAATGGAAACACGCCTCACTTCGTGGAAGAGCGGCAAAATCCACTATCACCGCGGCATCATCAAAGAAGCCAACAATCAGTGCCTACGATACGAAGATCCTTACGGTATTCACCAACTGCCACTCGACGAACTCGTCGGTGTCTTTGTTCTTGTCTGATTTTTAAAGAGCAAAAAACCTCTTTAGCCAATTAACTAAAGAGGTCATTTACCGCGAACACGTAACTGCATAATTCAACTCATCTAAAGCACCTTCATACACTTCTTCTACCAATAACTCACCAACTGACATTTCTTAAATAAAAGTAGAATCGGCATTCAAGGCGCATTGCTGGGATGCACAGTAATCGAACAATGAAAAAAGCGAAGTGAAGTGATGTCGTCACTTTCGCTTCGCTTTTTTACTATCGGAAATAACGCATATTTACAATTTGAATACCAGGTGCAATTTCCACCGTCCGCTCTTGCTGGAACCCCAGCTTTTCATAAAGAGTAACAGCAGGGATATTTTTCAAACCAGTTGAGACTACAACCTCACGAGAACCCCGTATTTCTTCCATTATGTAACTCACCAACTGACGTCCAATCCCTCTACGAAAAGAAGCGGGTGACACAACCAACCGGCAAATATCAACGAAGTCTTCATTTTCTTCATAGGAGAGAACCCCAAGAAGTTGATCATCTTCGTAATACCCGAGGAAAATTTCTTTGCTATTCAATATGTCCTCAACCGTTTCGGAAAGAGCAGGAATACCTTGGAATCCGATGAGGTCAGCTTCGATTTGATAAGAGGGACGTTGGATCGCAAGGATTTTGTGTGCAAGTGATAAATTTAAATTGAGAATATTTTTGATCATAAATCATTCACCTTTTTTCATTTTATGTTTTATGAGAATTACCCCTCAAATTGAGATCTCCAGATCACGTTCCGTTATACTGAATATACCAGAATATGAGAGAAGGTAGATTGAGTTGTCAGTTGCACATGCATCTTCCAAAGTGAACTTAGAATTTTTAATAAATGAATTGGGGTTACGCCAAGAACGGAATACAACGATTTTTAATAAAGGTAGCATCTTTGTAATCTCCCCTTCTGTTCAGAATAAGTATAATTGGTTCGATATTGGTGAATCGATCATGGGAAATTATAATACAAAAGAGCAAGAAGGCTATCTCCTTATTCGATTTAAAGACAAATATTTAATGGCAAAACTTGAGCCTTTTCAGCGGAAAATGATGTTACGGGAAACTATGCCCAACACAACAAAATTAAGACCGCATTGGAAATTCAAAGTAGAGGAAGGTGCTAATCCTTACATAATAAATATGGGGGATAGTGATCTGAGATATCCGATTAAAATGCCTAGTGAGAATCAATTGAAAAAGTTTTTTAATAAGTAATGTTAGGAGAACAAGAAATGAAAAAGCATATAAATGTTGTAGCAGCGGTAATACATAATGATGAAAATAAAATTCTGTGTGCACTTCGCTCTCCAGTAATGGCTCTACCGAACTTATGGGAGTTTCCCGGTGGAAAAATTGAAAAAGGGGAAAGTCATGAAATCGCATTAGTTAGGGAAATTCAAGAAGAACTTGGTGTGCATATTGTAGTTGGCGACAAAGTAGAGGATACATATTTTGAGTATGATACTTTCACAATTCAACTAACTTCATATTTAGCAAAAATTACAGAAGGAAATTTACAACCAACGGAACATGCAGAAATAAAATGGGTACCCATTCATAAATTATCAATATTAGAATGGGCACCAGCAGATATTCCAGCTGTTAGGAAAATCTTATCTAATAAGATCGTGGTATAAATCTTCAGGTACAGGGTTGTGAAGTTTCCAAATGATATTCATTGGTTTATCACCATGGCTGCTAACGTACTCGACTTCGCCTAAATAAGTGAAAGGCATAGTCATATTATGCATTTTAATAAATTTACGAACAAATAAGTGAATATGGAGACCGCGTTCTTTATGGTTTACATAATCTAGTCCACGCCCAGATGCATGAGAAGCACGATTTTCACTTTGCCAATGAAATGTCGAGGGATCCCTAAAGCTATCTTTATAACGTATACTCTCAGCGATGTCCTCAGTTTTATTTAAGTTAATAAAAAGTAAATAATGATTGTCTACTCGACTTATACCTTCACGCCATGTACTTTCTGGAACTTTTGCTTCAAACAAGAAAATAAGCTCGTTCCTAGTGTAGTTATTATATAAGGCAAGTTGTTTTGGTTTTTGCATCATATCTTCACTTTTAAACGTTCTTCTAAAATCAATGAGTCCATACTCAAGTCGTTCATTAAGGTAGTTTGCAAAAATTTCATCTTTTAACAATTTAATGGTTGTATTAGAAAAGCTAAAAACATCGTTGGTAATTGTACCGAGCGGTGTTTTTTGTTTTGGCATCATCGCTGTTAATCGAATCATAGCTCGTTCAATTAAAGAGCTATGTAAATTCGAATCTAAATGAATACCAAATCTCTTTGAAAGCCACGTAAGTACTTCTAAAATAGAAACATTCTGTTGAGACATTCCGAGTTTATAAATTGCAAATTCGTATGGCCATTTCAAAGGAAGCATACCTTCAATTCTTTCAATTAGAGCCATCTTATCTTCATCTGCAAATAATGTTTCATCAAATATAGACATATCCCTCATGGTTTTTTTTGTTTTTACCCAAGATTTATGTTTATACAAAAAGAAAGTGAGACTTGGTGCTTCTTCCGAATAGAGAAAGTCCATGATTTCAGGTGATCTCCCTAAATCGTGTTTAAATTGATAGTATATTTCTTTAAGTACTTCTGTTGGATTCAACTTGATAGTTTCTAATCTTTCTAGAATTTCTCGTTGAGCAACTGGATCTAATTGTGCATATGATCCCCCCGCAGCATCTGCGAATTCATGGGCAACAGAAACCCTTAAAGAATCTACATCAAATGCTTTACTATTGTATTGTCCTGATAAAGCTAAGGGAATGATAAAAGATTTTCTGAAATTACCTATAAAGTCTAAAACAGTAACATATTCTTTATTATCAATTTTTCTTAATCCACGACCTAATTGTTGTATAAAAATAGTTGAAGATTCAGTTGGTCGTAAAAAAAGCATAAGATTCACTCTAGGAATATCTATGCCTTCATTAAAAATATTGACTGTAAAAATAATTGATAATTTATCATTCGGATTTTCAAGCAGTTTTATCATGTTAGTTCTATGTTCCACGGAATCTTTACCCGTTAAAAACGTGGTTTCAAAACCTCTATTATTAAATTCTTGACTCATATATTGCGCATGATCAATATTTACACAAAAACCTAGACCATGTAGGTTTTCACCATCATATCCGTATAATATAATTTTTTCGATAATTGATTCTACACGCTGATTTGTTGAAAGTGCTTTGGCTAGTGAGTCTTCTTCGTAATGACCATTAATCACTTTGACTTTATCATAGTCTACAGTCGTATCTGACAGTCCAAAATAATGAAATGGTGCTAATAATTTTGCTTCTAAGGCATCTCTTAATCTGATTTCATAAACAACATTGTTATCACAAATAGATAAGACATCTCTGCCATCCATTCGTTCAGGAGTAGCGGTAAGACCTAATAAAAATTGTGGTTCAAAATATGCGAGTACTTTTTTATAAGTTGCTGCTTCTGCATGATGAAATTCATCAACTATTATATAGTCAAAGGTATGTTTCTCAAATAATGCAAGTGTGATATCCTTCGACAATGATTGTATGGTACTAAATATAAACCGTTTATTATAATCTTTTTTAGTCCCGGTAATTTTTCCGCAAAGTTCTTCATTATTAAATAGAGAATTGAATGTTTTTATTGCGCCATCTAATAATTCTTCTCGATGTGCAATAAATAATAGTCGATTTGGTTGGTAGCGAAGCACATCGAATGCGGATAAATACGTCTTACCTGTACCAGTTGCTGCAATAATGACTCCTTTTGATTGACCTTGATTTCTTGTGAAAGAAAGGTTTTTTAGAGCTTCTTTTTGCATTTCGTTAGGCTCTATTTTTTCTCTTACTGTATAGTCTTCTGTTCTTTCAAAGGTAAAAGAAGACATCTCCAATTTGGTTTGTTTCTTTTGATAGGCTTCATATTGTCGTAAAAAATCTTCGTCTGCATTTATTGCATTAGGTAAATTCCACATTTTATTAAAAAATAATTTGGTTTGGTCAAAGGCTGGTAAATGCTCAGAATGAGGAATTTTGACATTTAATTCATGACCATTGATTAGAGCAGAGTGAGAAAGATTTGAAGAACCAATTATTACTGTATTTAAATTTGAATTCCTTTTAAACAGATAAGCTTTCGTATGAAAGGATTCATTCTTTAATGGGAGAATTTTTAACTCTACGTTTCGAAATTGTTGGAAATGTCGAATTGCTTTAGCCTCTGTAACATTCAAATATGTAGTCGTTAAGATCTTCACCGGAATATTTCGTTTTTCTAAATCGATTAGTTCTCTAGTCAGCAGTTGTGCGCCTGACATTCTTATAAAACTCACTAAAAAAAACACTTCGTCCGCAGTTTTCATTTCATAAGATAGTGTTTTGAAGAAATTTTTAATTTTGTGTGCGTCATTATAAAGAACGTCAACTCTGGATAAAAATAGGTCTTCCTTTAAAGGCATCTCTCCCAATGTTTCACTGTAAGTAATCATCGAAAGTGGCAACTGAAATTTCGCTTCATTTTCATCATCAATAATTTTGTGGACCTTGTTTAGTATCTCGTAAATTTCAGAGAAGTTATTCTCATCTGCCAATACTCTTAATTTTTTACCGATAGCATTAGCCGCATGCATTGAAAGTGTCTCTACGTATTCATCTAGACCGAGTTTCTGTATTAACTGAGTTTCTGGATAGTCTTTACTTAATAAATAAAGTTCTTCCATAATTCCTTTAGAGTGATTGGCCATATCTTCCTCCGATAATTAATTAATTCCTAGTTGCTAACTCTGTAAAATTCTTCTAGTGTTAAATTATATCATTTTCCTAAATTTAAAATAGTTTTATGGCAATTAAAACAATCTAGAATGTAAGGGGGGAACCTAATGGAGTTCGATACGTTGAAGTGGGTGCTATTAGGCATTTGCGCATTGTTGTTTGCGATTAAGTTCTATGTAAAACGAGAGTCACTTCTTTGGGGCCTGATCTTTTATGTAGGTGTGTTCGCATCAATGTCCTATTATGTATATTTCAATGACTGGGGACAGGGGTGGAAGATTGGATTTTTGTTAATCGCATCATTTGTTTTCTGGCAATTTCTATTTAAAGAAATTGCTCAGTTCCGTCGTTTACGAATAGTCCGAACCCAAAAATAAATGAAGTAGGAATCGGCCGAAATTGCATCTTCGGCCGATTGTTTTATTTAAAGAGTGTGCCGAGTCTTTAGTTACCCAAACGAACAACTACGTTAACTTTTAACCCCCATGTCCAGGACACATGGGGGTTTGTGATGTGCTTTTAAAAATAATTAGAAAATTGTAACATTTTTCCTGTCCATCGCGTCATAAATACTATAGAGATAGGGGGCAGTCGAAGATGAGGAAGAGGATTTTATTCATACTACTTTCCGGCTTGTTGGTTTTATTAGCTGCGTGTAGTGCGGGCGAGGAGAAAGCTGAAAGTTCCGAGGACAAAGCGCTTGCACCGCAGTCAGATTCCAATGAAGTAGCTACGGAAGAGTCTGAGGAATTAGCTAACAATTCAAGTTCAGGTGAAGCCAAGAAAACAGCACCTACTGTTGCAGTGGAAAGAATGATCATTCATAAGGCGATATTAAGTGTGAACGTCAAAGAATTGGATAAAGCACAAAGTAATATTCAGAAGAAAGTCGAGCAATTTGGTGGCTATATCGTGGAGTCAAACGTCTATCAAGAAGACGAACAGACGAGCAGCGGAAAAATGATTGTTAGGGTCCCAGAAGAGAACTTTGAACAGTTTCTATTGGAAGCTGAAGGGGAAGCGGCTAAAGTATTGGATCGCAATGTGACGGGTCAGGATGTCACAGAGCAATACGTGGATCTGGAATCACGAGTGAAATCAAAACGAGCGGTTGAAGAACGCTTACTGGATTTCATGAGCAAAGCACAGAAAACCGAAGACTTGCTGAAAATTTCTGCAGATTTAGCACAAGTTCAAGAAGAGATTGAAGTGATGGTCGGTAAGATGAAGTATCTTGAAAACCAGACGTCGTTCTCGACGATTGAAATCACAATGTATGAAAATCGTGTGGTTGTTCCTGAGATAGACAGCAAAGAGTTAAATACATGGGAAAAAACAAAAAAACAATTCGCGACAAGCATGAATTCCTTACTTTCGGCATTCTCTGCATTGATTGTATTCTTCGTTGGTAACTTACCAGTTCTCGTTATTTTGACAGCCATTGGAATATTGGTCTATTTTGTCATTAAAAAAAGGCTTCGGAATGAACAGAAAAAGGTCTGAAGGTAAGGGGAGTAGTTCATGAGGAAAAAGATTCTTGTGACAATGATTGTCGTCTTTAGTTTGATCAGCATGTCCATCGTTCCGACAACCAGCTACGCATGTTCATGTGCTCAGCCTCCATCAGTAGAAGATGAGTTGGAACGCTCACAAGCCGTTTTTTCAGGTAAAGTATTGGAAGTGAAAGAACAGAAAAACTTTAAGGGGTATGTGAAGAAAAGAGTATTAATTGAGGTGGCAGAAACCTGGAAAGGTGTATCTGAGTCTCAAGTAATTATTACCACCGGAAGTGGTGGGGGTGATTGCGGCTATGAATTCCAGGTGGGTCAGGAATATTTAGTGTATGCCACTGAGTCTACGATGTATGGAGATAAAGCAGAGCTCGTAACAGTCATCTGTGATCGAACAACAGGGTTAAGTGCTGCACAGGAAGACTTGACCGTTCTCGGAGAAGGAAAAGAACCGACTGAACAAGTGGATTTAGTTGCAGAACAAGCGGGAATTGATGTTGCCGAATCGAATGCAATGATTGCTGTTATTATTGCTGTCGGCATTGTTCTTTTAAGTTTCATCGTTTGGAAGAGGTTTAAGAAACGGTAATTCAACAAGAACCTCGTGAAAATCATATGCATATTAAAATGAACTTGGAAATTTTTCTATGCTTTATTTTTGATATAACGCAGATGAAAAAAAGGGTTTTTGACCACAACGTCAAAAACTCTTTTCCTTTTTCAACTGTATATCTTTTAACAGCGAGATGATTGCCTTGTTTTGTTCAACCTGCACGTCCGTATTGTTTTTAATGAGTCGAATCCATCGGACGACGAGGGCTCCAATGACAAGCAGGAATCCATACATAACCAACCACTCCAAATTATCCATTAGTCTACCTCCATCACTTAGTTATGCAACCCCTAAAAAGTGTTCCAAAAAAGACTGGAAGTCATTATTCATATTGGTTCACCTCATGTTTTATCTTTGTCTAGCGGTTGGTCACTTTTGTCCATTCGTCTTCAATGGCCGTCATGATTTTATACGCACCAGAAGACTTATTTGAACAAATCACAACAATGCGGGAATCATCCGGGTAGTATGCCGAGTGAAAACTTACGCCTGGGTCATAGCCCATAACATGATACTTGGTTACGGTCTCGTCTTTTTTATTAATCCAAATCCCATAACCATAGTAGCTGCCTTCTTTTACTTGAACATGTGCCGTAAGCAGGCAATCAGTCATTTCCTTGCTAAGGATTTGATGGTTCATAAGAGATTCCCAGAGACGAGCCATATCGGTAACGGTGACATAAGCGCCGCCATCCGAGCCACCTTTTGCCGGCAGTGAGTACATATTGGTTTTCCAAGTTCCATCAGAATGATCGATGTATCCCCATGCCGTTCTCTCGGGTAGGGAGTCAAAAGAAAAGTAGCCCGAATCTACCATCCCAGCTTTTTTGAAAATGTGTTCTTCCACATAGTCAGTGAAAGGAAGTCCACTTGCTCGTTCCACAATCAACCCTAGCAAAATATAGCCGGAGTTGTTGTAACTGAAACTCTCACCTGGTGTATTTTTCATCGGTTCATTTTGGAAAAGAGGAAGGAAATCCTTCAAGGTCCTGATATGGTACATTGGCGTTTTGATCCACAATTCCTCAAAATCATCCATGATTTCTTCGTCAAAGTAATCAGGAACGCCCGATGTGTGGGTAAGCAAGTGATGGACAGTGACCTTGTCATCAAAATGAGGAAACTTTACATCCAGACAGTCTGTCAATTTGGAGTCGAAGGAAATTTTTTTCTCCTCCACGAGTTGGCAGATGGCGATTGCGGTGAAGAGTTTGCATCCTGAAGCAATTCCATACCTGGTTCTAGACTGATTGTTTATTTCTTCTGCCCGATTGGCATATCCAAAGCTGCGATTAATAAGAACATTCTCGCTTTCCTTTACCAAAACGGTTCCAGAAAAATCATTTTCGCTTTGAAGGGAAACAATTCGATCCATAATCGTGTTTTTCATGTGAGATTCCTCCGTTTCTTTAACTCTATTTACATTGAATGTTTGATGTTACTTCTAGTCTGTCACCCCCTAATCGCAAGGGGACGATCCATATTTGCCATGTTTCGTAAAGCAAATGATGTATCTATTTATTATTCGCCAACCACCTAGTCTCTTCCTTTTTCTTTATGAGAAACTAACTAAAACGAGGATTTCGAGGAATGGAAACGAATAGGTATGTATAGATGGAACGAAAAATGAAATGAGGAAACGCAATGTTGGAACAAGAAGGACCTGCATTTGTTATGTTTTCGACGGCACATCAGATCGTAATTGTGGGATTGGGTCTATTAATTGTTTTGTTATTTGCTTTGAGAAATAAATGGACACTTCAACCTCGCAACATCCAACGAATCGAACGTCTTTTTGCCCTGTCCTTACTAGGCGTGGATATCGCCTATTATATTTGGCTCTTTCAAATCGGAAGATGGAACTGGAGTAGTTCGTTGCCACTCGAATTGTGTAGCATCAGTTTAGCGTTGACCATCGTTCTGCTGTGGACGGGAAATAAGCATGTCTATGATTTTGTTTTCTATGCAGGAATAGGCGGTGCACTTCAAGCAATTGCAACACCAGTATTGGATTTAAGCTTCCCGCATTTTAGGTACTTCCACTTCTTTTACACGCATGCGGGAATTGTCCTTGTAGCGCTATATTTTACATGGGTGAAGGGGTGCCGCCCTACTTTTAAAGGAATCCTCAAGACGATGCTCGCATTGAACGTATTGCTGCCAATCGTGTTTGTCATCAATGTTTTAGTTAACGGAAACTATATGTTTTTACGGACAAAACCGGTGAACGGAAGTCTGCTTGATTACCTGGGACCATATCCATGGTACATCGTATCTCTTGAATTGGTGGCTTTCTTCATTTTCGTATGTTTATGGTTGGTATTCAGAAAAAGGCGTTCAGGATAGGGGGAATTGCACAGTACATTAAAAAGAGGGAACTATATGAGCCAGGACAGTGAGAAATAAAACTTGATAAATCATAAAAAATATTTTGGTCGGACAAAAAGTCTTTTTGGTGATTCGACTAGAATACGCATGTGATGGCTATCAGAAAATAAAGCAAAGAGAAAGTATTCGGAATTTACATTCAATTGGGTAATCTTGTGCTATAATTTTGATATTCATAGTTAAGAAGGTGCACGAAAATGCCGAAATACAAGATTTTTGACGTTTCTTTATTTGTAGCTAGTATAATAGTGGGACTATCGTTTGCACCTATAGAGGTAGATTTAATTAAATTTTTAATAGTCATTTCCATTTATCTAATCTTCTCTGCGATTTATTCTAATATAAAAATACAACAGGGTAATGGCCGCGGTAGTTTCGATTACGGAATATCCTACAGTCAGTCTTTTACATTATTTGCAGGACCATTTGGGCTGTTTATTTTTGAATTCATCCATCGTTTTAATGTGTATTTACAACGGAAATATACTAAAACGGCTGATGCGGATGAATTCACGGATACGCTCTATAACATTGGTTCATTCGTGTTGTACAATACACTCGGCTATCTAATCTTTTTCGCGTTTTACCCGTTTGCGCAAACGATCCCCTTCGGTTACTTCCTTCTGTTTTTTGTGGTCACAGTAATTAACTCCTGGAATGCCCATGGGCTCATGGCGTTTTCTTTTTATTTAATTGGAAATATAAATTCTTGGTCAGAAGTATGGGCTTTCTTAAAAAATAGAACGCTTTTTGATAATGGAAAAGTTGCCATTACAAATGCTCTTTTATATTATTTTGTAATGGAAAGTCAGTGGGAGATGCTGATTGGAATGTTCCTATTAAATTACGTGGTGAGTAAATCCTTTGTTTCGAGACAGGAAAAAGCTCAAAATGAATTGGAACGTGACCGTTTCCGTGAAATGGCTTACACCGATTTCATGACAGGCTTGTCAAACCGGGCTATGATGGACAAGCAAATGGAAGAAATCAATGGCACCGATGAAGTACTTGGAATTGTCGTGGCTGACATTGATAAGTTCAAGCAAATCAATGACAACTACAATCATGCCGTTGGTGACAAGGTCATTCAACATTTTGCGGACATTTTGAAATCTCATACAAGTAAAGATGATTGTGTGTTCCGAAGTGGTGGCGAAGAATTCACGATTTTCTTGCGAGGTCGCAATTATTTAGAATGTCTGGAGTTCCTAAAGTCGGTAAGCACCTATGTAAATGCACACCCAGCTGATGTGGAATATGATGGAAATGAAATATCCATCGTTTATAGCGCATCATTTGGTCTGTATTTCAATAAAATGACGGAAGAATTGCCAATGGAACGTGCCTATATTTACGCTGATCAACTATTATTAAAAGCAAAAGAACAGGGACGCAATCGTCACGTGGTCAAGAATGGTGAGCGATCATCTGTTTATGCATAAGCCGAATCTCCTCGATGTTGTTGAGGAGATTTTTTATGTTCATTTGTAGATAAAAACAAAAGTACCCCACACTAACACAGCAAACCAAATCATGAGAATAATCACCGCAGCAAACCAATTTTTGGGTTTGTCCGATAGCAACTGTTCTTCAGCTAATTTAGTGCTGTCCTGAATGACGATTTGAGGAAGCATTTTCAGTGCAAAATAAATACCGACGGGTACAATCAATACATCATCGACATATCCGAGAATCGGTATGAAGTCGGGAATCAAATCAATTGGGCTAAATGCATAAGCGACGACGGCGACAGTAAATACTTTCACAGGCAAAGAAACACGTGTGTCTTTTGTTGCGAAGTATAGCGTATAAAGAGATTTCTTCATGAAACGTGCCCATTCCTTCAATTTTCTCCACATATGTTGAATCCTCCTTTCTACAATACTTGTTTTTTTTATCATATATCCCGCTCCAATTTGTCACAAGCCTATCATTGACTTTGCATAGTTTACCCCCTAAACTACTACTATTGGTTTAGGGGGTAAACTATTATGGATGAAAGAATAAAAGAAGCGGTATCACTCTTTGAAGAGGTACTCATATATGGGACTGAACGCGTCATTCGAAGTGTGGATGACCCAATATGGAAAGAATATTCACCTGAACAAATTCAAGTATTGAAACTGATTTACAAAGAAGGGGAAATAACATCAAGTCGACTCGCCATTTTGCAAGGCGTACATAAAAGCGCCATATCCAATCGTATAAAAAAACTGATGGAAAAAGAGTTGATTGACACAAAGCCTTCAGGAGATAAGCGAGAGAAGATCCTTGTGCTGACGAGTTTAGGGGGAGATGTCATCAATGAATCAGACCGAGTATTGCATGAATATATTGGAAAATTGATGTCCAATCAAGTTGATGATCGGGAAATTGACCAATTTTTAGTGACGTTCCGCAAGTTAAGAGAAATTTTGAAAATGAATGGAGTCTGACGAATGAAAACGATATTAAAATGGAAATGGCCGATCACCATAGGTTTGCTCGCCATCACGATTCTCTTATTTATCATCGCCCCAAATTTGACGAAACAAGCGGAAGAAGCGGGCTCAATCCAGCTGTCTGGAGATGCGTCGTCACAACAAGCCGCCAAAATGTTGGCGGATGCAGGCGAAAGTGACCAAACGATTTCCGTTGTTGTGGAACTTGATAAAGCACTGATGGATGCTGACCGTGACCAATTGGGCAATATGGCGAAGAAAATCTCAGCACTTTCAGAAACGGTGACCAGTGTCTTAAATCCCGTTGAAAGTGAAGAGCTCGAGAGTCAACTCGTTTCGGAAGATAAAAAAACAGTACTCATTCCCATTACAGTGGATGGGTCTGATGAAGAAGTTAATGATGTTGCACAAGAAATTCGCGATTCAATCATTCCGTCAGACATGACAGCTTACGTGACAGGCGAAGCCATCATCAACAATGATGTTAATAAAAGTGCGCAAGAAGGCTTAAAGCGGACAGAGATTATTACAGTTGTGTTGATTTTTGGTTTGTTGCTTGCGGTTTTCCGTTCGATTGTCACGCCATTCATTCCTTTGGTGGCAGTGGGTCTTACGTATTTATTGAGCCAATCACTTGTGGCATTTTTCATCGATTGGTTTGGTTTCCCGGTTTCTAACTATACCCAGATTTTCTTGGTGGCGATATTGTTCGGGATTGGAACGGACTACTGTATTTTACTGCTGAGCCGTTACAAGGAAGAATTATCTGCTGGCAACTCTGTTGAAGAAGCCATTGTAAACACCTACAAAACTGCCGGCCGTACGTTACTTATCAGCGGTCTTGCTGTATTTATCGGGTTCTTTGCTATTGGTTTTGCTGATTTTCCGATATTTAAATCGGCCGTAGCCGTTGCAGTGGGAATAGCGGTTCTATTGCTCGTGTTGTTTACGATTGTGCCAGTGTTTATGTTGGTATTGAAAGAAAAACTATTCTGGCCTTCGAAAAAATCGGCAGCGCACCACGACAGCGTCTTATGGGGATGGATGAGCAAGCTTTCCGTCAATCGCCCCGTTCTATCTATGCTGGTTGTCGCAATTATGACGGTTCCTTTGTTGCTGACATACGATAATTCCTTGTCATTTAACACGGTGGATGAAATCGGCGGTAACTATGAATCGGTTCAAGGGTTACGCGCCATTGAAAATGGCTTTGGAAAAGGTGACTCTTTGCCTGTTCAGGTTATTATTGAATCGAATGAGAAGCTAGCAAACGAAGAAATGATTCCGTATGTGGAGAGTTTAAGTCAACGCTTTGAACAAATTGAAGGCGTTGAGAAGATTAGAACAGTCACCCGACCTACTGGGGAAATGATCGAAGACTTATATGTCGATCGTCAACTTGGTTTGATGGCGGATGGATTAACAGAAGCTCGCGAAGGACTCACTGAAATCGGAGCGGGTCTTGAGCAAATTCAAAGCGGATTGGCTGGAGCTGGCAATAGTGGTGGACTTGGAGAAGTTGCGGCAGGACTTGGTCAGTTAAACGACCAGTTGGCACTGACAACACAAGGGTTACAACAGACCGGCAATGTTCAACAAACAGTCGGTGCTTTGACTGCGATCAGTGGTCAACTTGGTCAAATTCAGCAAGGCCTTGCCGGAGCAAGTGGCGGCGGTGAAGGATTATCTCAGGTAACTGAGGGGCTTGCAGCTGCCAATAAGGGTCTAACACAAATTGCAAATGGACTTACTGAAGTCAGCGACATGATGAAGGCGATGAGTGAAAGTGATAGTGTGCGTGATACTGGACTGTATATTCCTGCAGGTACACTTGAAAGTGAAGAATTTTCTCAAGTATTGGACCGATATACATTCGCTGATGGCAAGGGGATAAAAATGGAAGTAGTCCTTTCGGATGACCCATATTCTCCCGAAGCCATTAAAACTGTACAACGCTTGAAAGACGCGGCGGCATCCGAAGTAAAAGGAACACCGTTTGAAGATGCAAGCATTGCCTTTGGTGGCATATCGAGCGTAAATAGTGATTTAGCGGATATCTCTTCGAGCGATTTTTCAAGCACTGTCATGATTATGTTGATTAGTTTGTTTGTCGTCTTGACTAACTTATTCCGTTCCATGATCATGCCATTGTTCATGATTGGCTCGTTATTACTGACGTACTTTACGTCAATTGCCATTGCTGAACTGATTTTCGAGAATCTACTTGGATATGACGGCATCAGCTGGGCAGTTCCATTCTTCGGTTTCGTCATGCTGATTGCACTTGGCGTCGATTATTCCATTTTCCTACTCGACCGGTTCCGAGAAGAGGCGGAAAGTGGTTTGTCTGTTCGAGAAGCTATGCGTGTTTCGATGGCCAAAATGGGAACGGTCATCATCACGGCAGCCATCATCTTGGCGGGTACATTCGGTGCAATGATGCCTTCCGGAGTACTAAGCTTGATGCAGATTGCATCAATCGTGGTTATTGGATTATTGCTATACGGCTTGATTGTCTTGCCATTACTCATACCGGCCATTACCGTATCATTTGATCGTGGTGTATGGTGGCCATTCGGCATTAAAAAGAAAAAATAGCTGTAAGAAAAGCCCTTCGAATTATTCTCGAAGGGCTTTTTGATTTACTATGATATTGTTTATCGTACATTTACGCGAGCCGCATGTTCCGCATGAGCCAACAAGTATGAAAACTACATACTTGTGGGTCTCACGCTTCGAAAGTGCTACTCCTGCGGTTACTCGTCGCAAAGAATCGGTCCAAATCAAAACCTTTGGCCAAATTCTTTCCTGCGGAATAACGGGCGGGCAAGACCCCGCAACGAACGAATTGTGCACAATTCGTTTGCGACGAAGCTAGCGCAGCGATGCAGGAGCAATCTATACTGCGCCGAGTAACCGCAGGCGCACCGGTTTTATTAGGAGGCTTGCCAGTTCGTCCGCGGAAAGGGAGCCGATTCATTTCTCTATTTAAAAAAGTATAAGAGAATAAATTTACAACCCAATCGGCAATTGAAAGAGCAGGAAATTGCCTGTCCATTGTTGACTTGCAATGAATACTTTTTCATTGCCCTTTTCAAACAAATAGCTGGAGCCGTGCTGTTCGACAAATTCCCATCCATTCTTTTTCATTCGCTGCTTGAGGGAATTAAGTGCCACATCGAGGGAATCATCCGTTACAAGCCAAACATAGCCGTCTTGCTGTGCCACTTTAGAAAGCGGCAATTCCGATGAGACAGCAAGTTTTGCGACTTCCTGCTTAGTTTTATTAGAAAATGGAAGCTCGGGATAATGAAATTTAGTTGACAAAGCAGCATATACCGCAAGAAGGAACAGTATGACAAACAGAAGTATCCACTTTTTCATCTCAAAACCCATCCCATCCATCACGAAATTAATAGTTACTCATTAGACTCTAAAACTCACTAAAAAGTTCCAACATTTCACTGGATTTCCAAAAAACAAATTAACTGAAACTTCATATCTGGAAATTCGTATAGTAGCTAAGGGAGTGATGGACTATGTGGTCAATGTTTCAACAACGACAATCGGAGCTACAACTATTAATCAATGAACAAGAACGCTTGCAAAAGAAATTAGCTTCTTTTCAAACGGAAATCCTGGAACACACACATAAACGAAATGAACTCGAAAGTAAGCTGACAAAAGAACAACGGGATGTCGCAAAATTGGATGAGTTTTCATTTTCCAACATGATGAGAAAGTGGAAAGGGACGCAGGAAGATGTCCGTAATCAAGAAATGGCTGAAGCAGCTTCAATAGAATTGAAGTGGAACGAAGCGGTGAAGGTGGTACGAGACCTGGAAGTAGAATCAGCTAACATTCGTCAAGCATTAGCAGATGTACAGTTCCAAGACCTTCATGCGAACTGGCAACAGTTAATGATTGAAAAAGAGCGATGGTTGCGAGTCAATTCCCCGCAAGATAAAGCGGTGATGGAAGAACTGTATGACCGCAAAACAGTTGTCCAAACGATGCTTCGTGAAATCGAAGAAGCACGGGATGCAGGAAGTAGAGCAAATGTACTTTTATCCAAAGCAATCAGTCAGCTCGAATCTGCACGCAACTATTCAACATGGGATACGTTTTTGGGTGGCGGAATGATTGTGACTGCGATGAAGCATAGTGCAATCGATGACTCAGAAGATACGATTCATAAAGCACAAATGGCTCTCCATCGCTTCAGAACGGAAGTCAAAGATGTGCAGGCACTTGAAGCCAATTCTTTTATCGTGGAACGCGGAGAGTTTATCAAAATGGCCGATTACTTTTTTGATGATATTTTCAGTGAGTGGACCATTCATTCACGAATATCCAAATCTCAAGGGAACTTGAAAAATACGGTAAAAGAAATCATGAAGGTCATGCACTCATTAGCCGGCAAAAAGCATGTATTGGATGCTGAACTCGTTGACATTGAAGAGAGAAGAAAAAAATTAATCGAAGCGTAAGGAAGGGATTTTGTCTATTGTCACGAAAGATACTTAAGAGGAAAGAGATCTTAAGGAGGTAAATTATGTATCATACAATTGATGAGTTTTTAACTGAATGGACTTACGAAAGTGACTCTACCCAACAAATACTGGACTTGTTTAACGATGATTCGTTAGGAACAAGAGTTAAAGAAGGAGAGCGTTCGTTAGGTTTCCTTGCTTGGCATACGATCGTTTCTATCAATGAAATGATGTCACGTGTCGGACTGAAGTTTGAAGCACCACATCACGATGCACCAATGCCGGAATCAGCAGCAGAAATTGCTGCTGGATACAAACAGGTGAACATGGCATTCAAGGAAGCCATTCGTTCACAATGGACGGATGCCAATCTTTCTGAAGAACACGACATGTATGGCGAAATGTGGACGAATGCTACTACACTGAACGTTCTCGTTAAGCACCAAATCCACCACCGCGGCCAAATGACAATGTTGATGCGCCTGGCAGGACTGCCGATGATCGGAGTGTATGGTCCATCCCGTGAAGAATGGACATCCTATGGGGGCGACGTTCCAAAATAAGGTAAACAAAAGCAACTTCGAAAATGGAGTTGCTTTTTTGTATGCGAAAATCGATGTTCGCCTCATCTATTGAATGACTTTCCAACCTAACGTGGTCATATCCACTTGGCATTCCATATACCTAAAGTAAGTCAATTTTGGGAGATGGAATTATGGTGGTTTGGATTGATGTAAATGTAAGTAAACGCCAGCTGAAACTTTACGACGCCAGTATACTGCTGAAAACGTATCCGATAGCAGTCGGGAAAATGTTAACGCCTACACCGAGAGGAAATTATATTGTTGTGAACAAAGAGTATGACCCAGGTGGCCCATATGGGGTGTTATGGATGGGTTTATCTAAACCACATTACGGAATACACGGCACAAATAATCCCTCGTCCATTGGCAAGAAAGTTTCGCACGGGTGTATTCGGATGTATAACGATGACGTAACGGAGCTTTCATCCTTCGTGCCAATCGGAACAAATGTCTATATACACGCATGAAAAAGAACAAAAAAAGCCCTCACAAGGGGCTTTTTTGATGTCTATATGATTGATGGAAATTAAACGGGTACGTTTGCTTCTTTCTTAAAGACAGTTATTTTCCCGTTATCCGTAGAAAGTTGAACCGTATTCGTGCCACTTCCGAAAGTCGTGCGGGAATTCTTCTCCCCAAACACATCAATTTTTCCATGGTCAACCCTTGCACGAATCGAAACATCTGTCGGATTATTTTCAGTCGCAACCGAAATGCTTCCATTGTCCGTTTCCAAATCAATCATGCGGTCAAGGCTTGTTGTTAAAAGTGAAATCTGTCCGTTATCCGTTCTTCCGGTAATATTTCCATTCACATATTCCATGATGATTCGTCCGTTATCCGTTTCTGTGTGAACCTGTTCGGCATCGACATTCCGCATTTCAATTCTGCCATTGTCCGTCTCGGTAGTTAGTTTGTCGACTTGAACGTTATCGATTGCTATACGGCCATTATCTGTTTCAACGTCCAGAACCATTGCTGCAATTTCTTTTATTTCAATGCTTCCGTTGTCAGAAGTTGCTTTCACTGTTTTTCCAAGAACTTTTATCGCTACAATGCCTCCATTATCTGTCTTCATGGAAATAGCTGTATATAGTTTTTTAGGGAGAGCCACATTGACCTTTACGCCTTTGAAGATCTGAAGAAATCCAAAGAATGCAAATTTGGGGGCTTTTAGGTCAATCGATAGTGTGTCTCCAATAACGTCTGCTGTTAATGCTAATTTTTCATGCGCGTTTACTAGCTCAATAGTGGTGACATCTGAATCAGATGGATATACATGTAAAGAGCCAATTTTGATGTTCATGGCAACTTTTGTGAAGTTATCATTCGTTATATGAATCATTTTCGTGTCTGTATTTGTATCAATTTTCTCGGGCACATAATTGGCAAGAAGTTCTTCAGCAATTTCTTTTGGAGAGCCAAGGGACGCGGCAATTTCGCTATCTGATTTACCATCTACACGTCCATCCGTAAAATACTCTTTAATATCCTGGAAAATATCGTTTCTTTCATCGGAAGGAAGTTTAGTCAAAGCCATTTCAAGTTCATTTAGAAATTGTTGTTCCGTCATCTTTTACACTCTCCTCAATCAAAGTATTCACGCCGTTTGTGAAGCTTTTCCATTCATTTAACTGTTCCTGTAAATACGTTCTGCCTAAATCGGTCAGTTTGTAATATTTTCGGGAAGGACCTTCTGTAGACTCTTGTAAATAAGTAGTGAAATAACCTTCCTTGGTCAGACGTCGCAATAACGGATATACAGATCCCTCGGAAATTGATATTTGGTCCGAGATTTTTTGTACAAGTTCATACCCATATCGATCTTTTTGATCCAATAACACAAGTACGCAAAGATTAAGTACGCCTTTCTTGAATTGAATATTCACCTTAAACCCCCTCCTTCCACTACTAGACAATGTGCAGTACTGTTGAGAACAATATATCATGTAGTATTATTCTATGCAAGGTACTGGAAAATAATTATTTTTTTTGTGAAAGGGATTGCTGTTTATCTTTGAGATTTTTCAAAAGTTCTTGCTTATGAAGAGAGCAGACATGACAATGTACGTATATTCTTTACCTGTACCTAAAGTGTTTTCGGGCACTTTTTATAGATGGTTGTGCGAATGATAAGTAATGGAAGAAGGGGTTTTCTTTATGTATGTATACGTTCTGACGAAGGACTCACTAGAAGCACAAGGCATAAAATGGATGATTTCTTCGCAGCTGCGAGATGTTTTTGTGGAGTTGGGGGACTCAGTCACTACTCTACAAAAAGATATGGTTTCCAGGGAATTTGATTTTTATATTATTGATATGGACTTATGGTCTGCCTCGGAAGAAAGTATCCTGCCTTCAGGAGCGAGGTGGCTAGGGGTATCCTCAGATCGAACGTTTCAGACTGCATACCGTGCACTTAAACATAAAGCGGAAGATTTATTGTTCCGTCCTTTCCAGCCCGAACATCTGATTAAGCATATCCAGCAAACGCGTTTTCGTGTACGTAACGAAAAGAAAGGGATTCCTCAACTTGATTCATTTCAAGAATCGAATTTTACATATGAAGATTTATTGTTGGCGAAAACGTACCCAAGGACTTCTGTACTCTTAAGTGCAATTGTTCCTGCGAGTCGAGAAGAGGGAACACAATTGGTGAAATCGCTGGAAGAGTTCGCATTCCCCTCGCATTTTGAACTATTTCCGTTTACCGATTTTATTGTTGTTGTACACCGACTACCTGAACTTGAAAGCATGCAGGAAGCCTATCTGGCGTTTTATGCGTCTTGGAAACGCCAATCCAATACACTGTTGTCCATTTACTTATACGAATCACCTGGCGACCAAGATATTCGTTCACTTTATCAAAAAATGCGTCGCTTCCAAGAACGTGTTTTTTATGATGGCTATGATATTTTATCCGTTGAAGCTGAAGATTTAACGTGGTGTGAAATGGATCCGTTTTTGTCTCCCATAGAGCAACGGATGTGGATTGAAATGCTAGGAAAACAGGACGTTAAAGCAATTCGTCAATGGTTGGAGCAAGATTTTCTAACCCTTGAAGCACCTTACCCGGATCCTGAAATGGTGCGAATCCGTTTGACTAGTGTTCTTGCGCAAATCAGAAGATATATGTCGGCCAATTCGATTCAAAATCCCCCCCTTGAAAAACAGTACCATCAACTATTTCAAGACATCATCCGCGAGCCGGTTATGTATCACATCATTCAAAGCTTTGGTGACTTCACAGCGGATTTGATGAAAGTAACAAGTTTAGTGGAATCAGGGACGTCTAATTTCTCAGATAGAGTAAGAATGATGATGGAATCAAATTATTGGGATTCGAATTGGAACTTGGCGGCTTGTGCAGATGCTTTGCAAATGAATAAAAGCACATTAAGTCGAAGGTTTTCGAAAAGTACAGGCAAGAATTTCAGGGAAACGCTACAAGAAATTCGCCTTGGAGAAGCAAAACGATTATTAAAAGAAACAAACGCATCTTTAGAAGATGTATCGAGATTGGCGGGTTTCACACATCAATCTTATTTCAATGCGAAGTTCAGAGCATCAACTGGGAAAACCCCAACCCAGTATCGATTTAATTGGGGAAGATGAATCGAGTTTTTCGATTATAAATTAGATTCTCTGGTTATATCATTAGTTGTCTCTTTGGAGAAAAAATTATTTTACAAGGCCGATTATCCAATCGGTCTTTTTTGTATTGAAACGGGAATAAATTATAAAAATCTTTTCAAATCAAAGAAATAATTCAATAAAACATAAAAAATAAACTAAATTATAAATAAATTATCAGAACTTTCACGATACAATGAAACTATTAATAAGGGGGCGAATGAAAATGAAAGCGAATACAACTGATCGAGTTATCCAATATAGAGGAACAGAATTGAACACGAAAGGATGGCAACAAGAAGCCGCACTTCGTATGTTAAGCAACAATTTACATCCAGATGTGGCAGAGCATCCTGAAGATTTAGTGGTATACGGAGGAATCGGTAAAGCGGCGCGTAACTGGGAAAGCTTCGACGCTATTGTGCGCTCATTAAAAGAGTTGGAGAACGATGAAACCTTGCTTGTTCAATCCGGAAAACCGGTTGCGATTTTCAAAACTCATACAGATGCACCACGTGTGTTGATTGCGAATTCGAATATTGTACCAGCCTACGCAAACTGGGAAACGTTCCATGAGCTAGATAAAAAAGGCTTGATGATGTACGGCCAAATGACAGCTGGTAGCTGGATTTATATCGGATCACAAGGGATTGTCCAAGGAACATATGAAACATTTGCTGAACTGGCAAAACAACATTTCGGAGAATCGTTGAAAGGTACCATTACATTGACGGCTGGTCTTGGTGGTATGGGCGGTGCTCAACCATTAGCAGTAACAATGGCTGGCGGGGTTTGTATTGGTATTGAAGTAGACGAGACGCGTATCGATCGACGTATTGAAACGCGCTATACTGACGTAAAAACAGATTCGTTGGATGAAGCAATCCGTTTAGCGGAAGAGGCAAAAGCGGAAGGAAAAGCGTTATCGATTGGGTTGCTTGGCAATGCGGCAGACGTCTTACCGGAAATGATCGCACGTGGCTTTATTCCGGATGTGTTAACGGATCAAACTTCTGCACATGATCCATTGAACGGCTATATCCCATCAAAAATGTCATTGGAAGAAGCAGCGAAGCTCCGTTCAGAAAACCCGACGGAGTACGTCAAGCTTTCTAAAGCATCGATGGCGAAGCATGTTTCTTCAATGGTAGAGATGATGGACAAAGGCGCCATTACTTTTGATTACGGCAACAACATCCGTCAAGTGGCAAAAGATGAAGGGGTTGAACGTGCGTTTGACTTCCCAGGATTCGTTCCAGCTTACATTCGACCACAGTTCTGTGAAGGTAAAGGACCATTCCGTTGGGTAGCACTTTCTGGTGACCCGGAAGATATCCGCAAAACAGACGAAGTGATTTTACGCGAATTCAGCTACAACAAGCATTTATGTAACTGGATTAAAATGGCTCAGGAGAAAATTCAGTTCCAAGGCCTTCCTTCACGCATTTGTTGGTTGGGATACGGCGAACGTGCACGTTTCGGGAAAATCATTAACGATATGGTAGCAAGCGGCGAATTGAGTGCGCCAATCGTTATCGGACGTGACCATTTGGACTCAGGATCAGTAGCTTCACCGAATCGTGAAACAGAAGCAATGAAAGACGGCTCGGACGTTGTTGCGGATTGGCCGATTTTGAACGCGATGGTCAATGCAGTGGGCGGCGCGACATGGGTATCCGTTCACCATGGCGGTGGTGTAGGCATGGGCTATTCCATTCATGCCGGGATGGTCATTTTAGCTGACGGTACAAAAGAAGCAGAAGTTCGTTTGGAACGTGTATTAACTACGGATCCAGGAATGGGTATCGTCCGTCACGTCGATGCAGGCTATGATTTGGCGATTGAGGCTGCGCGTGAAAGAGGCGTCAACATTCCGATGCTAAAGGGGTCTGAAGCATGATACCGGTTTGGATAAAAAATGCGGCACAACTTGTAACGGTAGCCGGTGAAAACGGCCCCCGAGTTCGGGAAGGAATGTCTGACCTCGGGTTAATCGCAGATGGCAGTGTGTGGATGGAAAAAGGAAAAGTAGTGGCGGTGGGCACGACGTCTGAGCTTGAAGCCTTATATGGCACACGTGCCCATGAAGCGGATATTATCGATGCGACAGGGCGTTTAGTGACACCGGGGCTGGTCGATCCACATACGCACATAGCATATGGAGGAAGCCGCGAACGTGAATTCGAAATGCGTCTCGAAGGTGCAACGTACATGGAAATCATGAATGCTGGTGGCGGTATTCATGCGACAACACGTATGACACGTGAGGCGTCAGAAGACGAACTGGTAGAACAAACAACGCGCCGCCTGGACTCGTTCCTTGAGCATGGTGTGACAACCGTGGAAGGCAAAAGTGGCTACGGACTAGATTTGGAAACGGAATTGAAACAACTGCGAGTGATGAAACGATTGAATGAAAGTCATCCGATTGACTTGGTTCCAACGTTTATGGGCGCACATGCAGTCCCTCAGGAATATAAAGGACGAGAAGACGAGTTTATCGATCTTTTGGTAAATGACATGTTGCCGAAAGTGGCGGAAGAAAAATTAGCTATTTTTAACGATGTTTTTTGCGAAGTCGGAGTATTCACACCAGAACAGTCCGAACGAATTTTAGAAGCAGGCAAAAAACTCGGCTTGATTCCCAAAATTCATGCTGATGAAATTGAGTCTTACGGTGGCGCGGAACTGGCTGCAAAAGTCGGTGCAATTTCAGCGGAACATCTATTGAAAGCATCTGATGAAGGTGTGAGTTTAATGGCTGAAGCAGGCGTCATTGCCTGTCTTTTGCCAGCGACAGCTCTGTATTTACGTGAAGAAGCAGCAAAAGGCCGTGCGATGATTGATGCAGGTGTAGCCGTAGCAATCTCGACAGACTGCAATCCTGGTTCGTCACCAACGACTTCGATGCCTTTGGTCATGAATTTGGCCTGCATCTCTATGCGTCTAACTCCGGCAGAAGCATTGGTTGCCGCAACGATGAACGCTGCGTGTGCCATTGGCATGCAAGAGAAAGTCGGTTCATTGGAAGCTGGCAAACAAGCGGATGTCGTAATGTGGAATGTATCCAATTACCAGGAGCTGCAATATCTTTTCGGCGTGAATCACGTTGGTTCAGTGTGGAAAAAAGGCGTGCAGGTGGTGGGTTAAATGAAACATTTACAACCGCCTGAATGGTCGTGGCGCGATACTTCTGGAGATTTCGTTCATCAGTGGGTAAAACCGCTTGCTGAACAGTCTCCGGACATGGTGATTTATGGCGCGCCCATTTCCCGTTCTTCAATCAGTGTTTCCGGCGCTTCCTTATATACAATGGAATTCCGCAAATTGTGGAAAGGGTTCTCCACGTATAACTTAGATGAGGACTTGGATTTATCTAGCTACATCGTTCGTGATGCGGGAGATGTCGTTATGCATACGACCGATATTTTAATGTCACATGAACGTATTGAAGACACGACATATGAATTAGTCCGCACATTTGAGCGATCAACTACATGTTTAATTGGTGGAGATCATTCTGTAACTGCATGTGCGGTAAGAGGTCTTAAGAAGGCCTACCCAGACGAGCGGATTGGCATTTTACAACTAGATACACATCTAGATGTGCGCGACCCGGCCGATTTGGGACCTGCAAATGGCACGCCCATTCGTCAACTGATTGATGGGGGCACTGTCTACGGGGAAGATGTCGTCAATATTGGTCTTCACGGGTACTTCAACGCAGCACCATTGGTGGCTTATGCGAAGGAACACGGTATTCGAATGATTACTTTACGTAAAGCACGTGAGCTAGGGGTGGCTCAGTGCGTCGAAGAACAATTAAAGGAATTAGCACAACGAGTGGACCGCGTATACGTAACTGTCGATATGGATGTGTTGGACATTGCAGTCGCACCGGGTGTTCCCGCTTCTACACCAGGAGGCATGACGGCGGAAGAGCTATTCCAAAGTTTAGTGCGGATTGGCCAACAGGATGCGGTTCGACATATCGATTTTGTATGTCTAGATCCAACA
Organism: Paenisporosarcina sp. P4_B8; assembly: GCF_056402175.1. Lineage (NCBI taxonomy): Bacteria > Bacillati > Bacillota > Bacilli > Caryophanales > Caryophanaceae > Paenisporosarcina > Paenisporosarcina sp. P4_B8. The sequence goes on from NZ_JBFUHX010000010.1 coordinate 68,524, forward strand.
CGAGATGTACCGACAAGCGCCACGGTTAAAACAGGAGTGTATGCATGGTTGGAATTTATCACGGGGAGAGTTCTATCACAAAGGGGGATTTAATATGCAACAAGTGGGAGAACGTTCAAAAATACGTTCAAGTACGGGGATGTGGAAGTTTTTTGTATACAGTTTTATTGGTACGTTCATGTTTTTCGTGCCGGTCACAATTGGTGAAAAAAATTCAATCATGCTTGACCACATCGTGTCATGGATTCAAGCAAATGCAACTGGGGTTTTACCATATTACTCATTAGCACTTATTCTAGCTGGCGCATTATATCCGTTTTACTCGGGGACCTGGAAAAAATCGACCGTCGACATGGTGTTTTCATTCTTTAAAATCATAGGTTTAGTCGTTGGGATTATGATTGTTTTTGGATTTGGTCCGGCGTGGTTATTTGCTCCTGATATGGGACCGTTCTTGTTCGATAAATTAGTGATTTCCGTAGGTTTATTAGTCCCTATCGGGGCGGTATTTTTAGCATTATTAGTAGGTTATGGATTACTTGAATTTATTGGGGTTCTAATGCAACCGATTATGCGACCAATTTGGCGAACACCGGGTCGATCTGCAATTGACGCAGTAGCTTCTTTCGTTGGTTCATATTCATTGGGCTTGCTAATTACGAATCGTGTTTATAAAGAAGGAAAATACACAGCACGAGAAGCAGCAATTATTGCAACGGGCTTCTCGACTGTATCTGCTACGTTCATGGTTATCGTTGCGAAAACACTTGGCTTAATGGATATGTGGAATTTGTACTTTTGGGTAACACTAATCGTCACGTTCATCGTGACGGCAATTACAACTCGCATCTGGCCGCTGAATCGTATTAAAGACGATTACTATGAAGGCAGTGTGCCACAACCAGAGGTGAAACCTGAAGGCAGTCGCTTGACAGCCGCTTGGAATGAAGCGCAGGAAACCGTTAAACAAGCACCTAGTTTACTTGAGAACATATGGGAGAACTTGCGAGACGGCTTATTAATGGCTATGGCGATTTTACCATCAATTTTATCAATTGGATTACTTGGTTTAGTGTTAGCGGAATTCACGCCGATATTTGACTGGATCGGTTACATCTTCTATCCGTTCACCTACATTTTGCAGCTTCCTGAACCAATGCTAGTCGCAAAAGCAAGTGCACTTGGAATAGCTGAAATGTTCCTACCTGCATTGCTGGTTGTGAAATCGGGGATGATTGTAAAATTCGTAATTGCGGTTGTATCTATATCGTCCATCATTTTCTTCTCTGCAGTTGTTCCTTGCATCGTGGCAACAGAAATTCCGATTTCAATACCGAAATTAATCGTTATCTGGGTTCAACGTGTCATTCTGACTTTAATCATTGTTACGCCGATTGCTTTCATGCTGTTTTAATAGAAGTGCCATCCTTGCATAAAAGGATGGCACTTTTTTGTGTAACAGGAGCGTAGCGGAAACAAAGACCATTAAATCATGTCTCTAAAAGTTAACTAGGATGTGAGACGTGTTTGAGCGATAATCTTGCTCGTTTGATTGATAAATTCGCAAATTTGAACGATAAATCTCTAGATTGAGCGATAAACACTTCAGTTTGATTGATAAAATTTCACAAACTTAAAGTAGGCAGTGAAATCGTCACACTATCCGAGTAGAGATTAATAATATCTGAATATTCTTGCTAGAATTTTCACTTAAGAAAATAGCTTTTTATTTTAGAAAAAACGGAACGAAAGCATATGAATTGCACACTCCCTATCTCCCCTTATATAATAAAGTCAAAGTTAGTCAAAGTCAGGTGCATGGTGCATCCTATTGGAATGCCCACGTAAAATATAGCCACTAACCTTGAATCGCACTCAGAGTTAATTGATCAGGAGGTGATTGCATGCGGAATATATCAGATATTATTGAAGGGTATTTAAAGAAAGTTATCGAATTAGATGAAAAAGGGCATGTTGAGATAAAACGCAGTGAGATTGCGGAGCAGTTTCAATGTGTGCCTTCACAAATTAATTATGTGATTAATACGCGCTTCACCGCTGACCGCGGTTACCTCGTTGAAAGTAAGCGAGGGGGCGGGGGGTATATTCGAATAGTTCGGGTACGCGCTCATACGAAGGCTGATTTAATTGAAACCATTCTGGCAAGTTTAGAGCGTGGAGCTTCTCAAACGATGACGGAAGATATTATCTTTCGTTTAATCGATGAGAATGTAGTGACGAAGCGTGAGGCGAAAATGATGCTCGCGGCACTCGATCGTACAACTCTCAATACCCCATTGCCGCATCGAGATGAATTGCGTTCACGCATATTGCAAGCGATGCTTATGACATTCAAGTATGAACAGTTAAAGTGAGGCGAGCGCGAGATGATTTGTGAGAATTGTAAACATCGTCCGGCAAAAGTTACCGTGACGCAAATACAAAATGGAGAACAGGTGCAACGACATTATTGTGAGGTCTGCGCAAAAAATTTCCATCCGTTTCATTTGGATTTTCAGCAGGATCCACTTTCGCTACATCAGTTATTGTCCAATTGGTTTGGCGTCCCGGAAAGCAAACAAGTTCAACAAAAACCTCAACCAGAAGCTAAGACATGCAGTTCATGTGGATGGACATTCCGACAGTTTTTAAACCAAGGGAAGTTTGGGTGTGCACATTGTTATGAAAGCTTTCACGAACAATTACCCGACGTCTTCAAAAAATTGCACAACGGCAATGTGAAACATGTGGGGAAAGCGCCAGGTACATTTGGCCAAACACTGCAATTGAAAAAACAAATTGAAGCAATTCGCACGTCCATGCGCACGGCGATTGAGATTGAAAATTTTGAAGAGGCGGCACGACTTCGGGATGAAGCTCGCTCGTTAGAGGAACAGCTGCACAGCGGAGGTGAAAACCGCGATGTCCATTGAACGTTTTCTGAATAATTCCGTTACAAGTTGGATGGCCGGCGAGGGAGAGCATGCAGATATCGTGATGAGCACGAGAATCCGGCTCGCCCGAAATTTAACAGGTTACCGATTTCCACTTTCTTTTACGGAAAATGAAGCGCTGCAAGTAGATCAAGCGATTTCCTCAGTTTTACTTGATGCAGAAGCGGAACTTGAGTCGACCTTTTCGTATATAGATATAAAAGAGCTATCTGCGCTCAATCGGCAAGTGCTGGTTGAAAAGCATTTAATCAGTCCGAAATTGGCTCACTCGGAAATAGCAGGGTCCGTTTTATTATCAGATGATGAAGCGGTCAGTGTGATGGTCAATGAAGAAGATCATATTCGCATACAATGTATTTTCCCGGGAATGCAGTTAAACGAAGCATGGCGTCAGGCAAACCATATAGATGACGTCCTTGAAAAAGAACTGCCCTATGCATTTGATGAACAGTTTGGCTATTTAACGAGTTGTCCGACGAATACGGGCACTGGCCTGCGGGCATCGGTGATGATGCATTTACCAGCACTCACGATGACAAAACAAATGGATCGCATTGTAACAGCGATTACACGTCTCGGGATGGTCGTACGCGGCATCTACGGAGAAGGTAGCGAAGCCCTCGGCAATGTGTATCAAGTATCAAATCAAACAACTCTCGGGAAATCAGAAGAAGATATCTTAACTGATTTGCAAAGCATCACTGAACAAATTATTCAAAAAGAACGTGAAGCAAGAGCGGCTCTCTTACATACGAGACCGAATGTATTGGAAGATCGTCTGTATCGTTCACTTGGTGTTTTGACGTATGCACGGCTTTTAACAACAGAAGAAGCGGGACGCTGTTTATCAGACGTGCGTCTTGGCATCGATCTCGGTTTGATTAAAGGTGTCGATGTTTCAATTTTGAATGAATGCATGGTTTTCATGCAACCAGGTTTTTTACAGAAGTATGCAGATACGTCCCTGCAACCCGAAGAACGCGATGTATTTCGGGCAAAGTTGTTTAGGGAACGGTTGCAAGTAGACAATAATTTAGACAATGAAGGAGAGGAACCTCATGATGTTTAATCGATTTACACAACGCGCACAAAAAGTACTCCAATTAGCTCAAGAAGAAGCCATTCGTATGAAGCACGAGTCAATTGGTACTGAACATATATTATTAGGATTAATTCGAGAGGGTGGCGGAATTGCTGCCAAAGCAATGGAAGCAATCGAAGTCAGCCCGCAAATGATTGAAGAAGGCATTGAAGAACTGGTAGGAATGGGAACTGGTGACGTAGGTCCAATCGTTCATTACACACCACGTGCGAAGAAAGTCATTGAGTTATCAGTAGACGAATCGCGTAAACTGGGCCATTCATACATCGGCACAGAGCATTTATTGCTGGCATTGATTCGCGAAGGTGAAGGTGTAGCTGCTCGTGTGCTTAACAATTCAGGTGTCAGCTTGAATAAAGCACGTCAACAAGTGCTGCAATTACTGGGTAGCAACGATCATGTTCAAGCGAACAGCGGAAACAATCCTGCTGCGAGCACACCAACTCTTGATAGCTTGGCTCGTGATTTAACACAAATCGCACGCGAAGGAAGCTTGGATCCTGTCATTGGACGTAGCAAAGAAATCACGCGTGTCATTGAAGTGTTATCACGTCGTACGAAAAATAACCCTGTTCTTATTGGGGAACCGGGTGTCGGTAAAACAGCTATCGCTGAAGGTTTGGCACAACAAATCGTGCAAAATGAAGTACCGGAAATTCTGCGTGACAAACGCGTCATGACATTGGATATGGGGACAGTTGTTGCGGGTACAAAATACCGTGGTGAGTTTGAAGATCGCTTGAAAAAAGTGATGGATGAAATTCGCCAAGCGGGTAACGTCATTCTATTTATCGATGAGCTTCACACATTGATTGGTGCCGGTGGTGCAGAAGGCGCTATTGATGCTTCAAATATCTTGAAACCGTCACTTGCTCGTGGCGAACTTCAATGTATTGGTGCAACAACGCTTGATGAATACCGTAAATATATTGAAAAAGATGCTGCTTTGGAGCGTCGTTTCCAACCGATTCAAGTGGATGAACCTTCAGTTGAAGAGTCCATTCAAATCATCAAAGGACTTCGTGATCGTTATGAAGCCCATCACCGTGTGAAAATTACGGATGAAGCGATTACTGCAGCGGCTAAAATGTCAGACCGTTACATTTCCGACCGTTTCTTACCGGACAAAGCCATTGATTTAATTGATGAAGCCGGTTCGAAAGTGCGTTTGCGTTCATACACGACACCGCCGAATTTGAAAGAACTGGAAACTCGTTTAGAAGCAATCCGTTCGGAGAAAAACGCGGCAGTTCAAAGCCAGGAGTTTGAAAAAGCAGCATCATTCCGTGATACGGAACAAAAGCTGAAAGAAGAACTCGAAAGCACGAAGAAGTCTTGGAAAGAAGAACAAGGCAGAGCCGAATCTGAAGTAACTGTGGAAGATATCGCGGCAGTTGTGTCCATGTGGACGGGAATTCCGGTTTCAAAACTGGCACAAACCGAGTCTGAGAAATTATTGAAATTAGAAGATACATTGCACCAACGTGTTATCGGTCAAGCGGAAGCAGTTACAGCGATTTCTCGTGCAGTACGCCGAGCACGCGCTGGATTGAAAGATCCAAAACGTCCAATTGGTTCATTCATTTTCCTTGGGCCAACTGGTGTCGGTAAAACAGAACTTGCCCGTGCACTTGCAGAGAGCATGTTTGGTGACGAAGATGCAATGATTCGTGTCGACATGTCCGAGTACATGGAAAAACACTCGACTTCACGACTTGTCGGTTCACCTCCTGGTTACGTTGGATTTGAAGATGGCGGCCAATTGACAGAAAAAGTTCGTCGCAAACCGTATTCTGTTATTCTTTTAGATGAAATCGAGAAAGCACATCCAGATGTCTTCAATATTTTGTTGCAAGTGTTGGAAGATGGTCGCCTAACTGATTCTAAAGGACGCACAGTCGACTTCCGCAACACGGTTGTTATTATGACATCCAACGTTGGCGCGGAAGCGTTGAAGAAAAACAAATACGTCGGCTTCAACTTGCAAGACGGCGAACAGAAATACAAAGACATGAAAGGCAAAATGCTCGAAGAGTTGAAAAAAGCCTTCCGTCCTGAATTCTTAAACCGCGTTGATGAAATGATTGTGTTCCATTCTTTAGAAAAAGAACACTTGAAAGAAATCGTAACATTAATGACAGCTCAATTAACGAAACGCTTGAAAGAGCAGGAAATTGAGCTTGTGTTAACAGAAGCGGCTCAAGAAAAAATCACAAAAGAAGGGTACGACCCAGAGTACGGTGCACGTCCGCTCCGTCGTGCACTTCAAAAACACGTGGAAGATCGCTTGTCTGAAGAACTATTAAAAGGTACGGTGTTGACAGGAAACAATATTGTGTTCGATGTTGAAAACGATGAATTTATCGTTCGTAAAAAAGAAGCAGTAACAGAATAAAACTATTGGAGCATTCCGGCGAGGCTGTTCGGAATGCTCTTTTTTACATAATGCTCTATGTAAACGATGTTGTTGATAGTAGTAAAGGAATCTGCGAAAGTAGGAGGTACTATGGCTAAACGTAAAACAAAATTCTTGTGTAACTCATGTGGCTATGAATCTGCTAAATGGATGGGACGCTGCCCTGGTTGTGGCGCATGGAACACCATGGTGGAAGAAGTGGAAGTGGTCGTAAAAGGACCCCGCCGCACGTTCCAGCATTCTGAAAAAATCGCACAAAAAGCGACCCCAATTACAGCTATTGAAACGGTTGATGAACCACGCGTAGATACGGATCTTGCTGAATTGAACCGTGTACTTGGAGGTGGGATTGTACCTGGGTCCCTTATTTTGATTGGTGGAGACCCCGGTATCGGTAAATCCACACTGTTGCTGCAAGTTTCCTCATTACTGGCGAACAAAGGGCAACGCGTATTGTATATGTCTGGGGAAGAGTCCATCCGACAAACGAAACTTCGTGCAGAGCGTTTGGGTGTGGCATCTTCTGAGCTCTACATTTATTCAGAAACAAACTTGGAACTAGTGAATGAGGCAATCGATCAAGTCGAACCAAAGTTTGTCGTAATCGACTCCATTCAAACAGTTCACCATCCTGAAGTTACGTCTGCCCCAGGTAGCGTTTCACAAGTGCGGGAATGTACAGCGGAATTGATGCGCATTGCCAAAACGAAAAACATTGCGATTTTCCTTGTGGGTCATGTAACGAAGGAAGGTCAGATTGCCGGACCGCGATTACTTGAACATATGGTGGATACAGTTCTGTACTTCGAAGGCGAACGTCACCATACGTATCGCATTTTGCGTTCACAGAAAAACCGTTTTGGTTCAACCAACGAGATTGCTATTTTTGAAATGTTACAAGGTGGATTAAAAGAAGTATTGAACCCTTCTGAATTGTTCTTGCAAGAACGTTCACAAGGAGCGGCAGGTTCAACCGTTGTCGCTTCTATGGAAGGGACACGACCGATTCTGGTTGAAATTCAGGCTTTGATTACGCCGACGAGTTTCAACTATCCGAAGCGTATGGCAAGCGGGATTGATCAAAACCGGATTTCTTTACTGATGGCCGTATTAGAGAAGCGGGTCGGAATGCTGCTGCAAACGCAAGATGCCTACATTAAAGTAGCCGGTGGCGTTAAGTTGGACGAGCCAGCCATCGATTTAGCTGTCTTGACGACCATCGTTTCCAGTTTCCGTGATGTCGCGGCGAGTGCACATGACTGCTTTATTGGAGAAGTGGGGTTAACAGGTGAAGTGCGTCGTGTGTCCCGAGTGGAACAACGCGTGCAGGAAGCGGCGAAACTTGGATTCAAACGTGCAATTATTCCAGCGTCGAACCTTGGCGRCTGGGACTATCCGAAAGGTATTCAAGTGGTTGGCGTTGAAACCGTAAATCAGGCATTAAAAGAAGCTTTCCCGAACGCTTAGGCGTTTTGGGAAAGCTTTTTCTCTAGTATCTCGAAGGAGGTGATACCACTGGGATAATCTGGGTGAATCCGATTAAATTGCGTTACATGCCGATTAAACAGCAATTCATGCGGATTAAAACCTCTGCCACGCCGATTAACTATAGTGACTGACGCTTGTTATAAGAAACTTTACGATTGCCTTCTTCGTCAAGTAGGTGTTTCCGTTTGAAAACGTGTATAATCAAAAACAGGAGGTGGGCTAGTGTTAAAGTGGATTATTCGAATTACATTTATCTTGATTGGTGGAACGCTCGGGTTACTTTTTTTACCGCAATTATACGATCTTATACATTTATCTTCTAACCCTTGGCTGAACAATCCGTATGTGTCTGTGCTAATAGGAGCCATTCTTTTGTTTGTACTTGCTTTACTGTTGACCGACTATTTAATCGAGTTTTTAAGTTGGATGGAAGATCGATTGCTGAAAGCGCCAATCGGTGATTTGTTGTTTGGTACACTCGGTCTGATTATTGGGCTTAGTGTCGCATTTCTTTTGAATTTTGCGGTGGATTCCATACAGCTTCCAGTCATTGATGCGGTACTTCCCATATTGCTGACCATCACTTTAGGATATCTTGGTTTCCAGGTAGGCTTCAAGAAGCGCGATGAAATTGTTCAAATGTTTACTGCTAACAAAACGGTTGTACAAAAGAAAAAGTTCGATGAAAACAACCCTCAGGAATTGCAACAAGCATCATATAAATTACTCGATACAAGTGTCATTATCGATGGTCGGATTTCTGATATTTCTGCAACGGGCTTCCTAGAAGGGGTGCTTGTCGTACCACAGTTTGTATTGACTGAACTTCAGCATATTGCCGATTCTTCGGATACATTGAAACGTACACGAGGTCGACGTGGTCTTGATATCTTGAAACAACTTCAGTCGGAGCGAGCTTCAGCTGTTTTGATTACAGAAGAAGATTTTGATGATGTGGCAGAAGTTGATTTGAAACTGATGCGTCTTGCGAAGAAAATGGACGGCATGGTAGTGACCAATGATTTCAACTTGAATAAAGTGTGTGAATTGCATCAAGTGCCTGTTCTGAATATCAATGATCTTGCGAATGCGGTCAAACCAGTCGTGATTCCCGGTGAAGAAATGCATATCGTGGTCATCAAAGATGGCAAAGAACAAAATCAAGGTGTAGCTTATCTAGACGACGGAACGATGATTGTCGTGGAAGATGGCAAGTCGTATATCGGCCAAGCAATTAACGTCATTGTTACAAGTGTTCTTCAAACTTCGGCTGGGCGAATGATTTTTGCTAAAACGAAATAAACAATTACACCTAAAATAAGAGGCTGCCCTTTCTGTCAACAACACTAGACAGCTAAGGCGGCCTCCTTTTCCATCAAGAAAGAGGAGAATACTTGAAATGAAATATATCGTTGTATTACCGGCTGCGGGTAGCGGGAAACGGATGAAGGCCGGACGTAATAAATTATTTCTTACATTGCGCGATAAGCCAATTCTCATCCATACACTTGAGGTCTTTGAACAAGATACAAATTGTGCTGGGATCTGGCTCGCAGTGAAGCCTGAAGAGCGTGTGACGATTCAGGAGATGTTGAACGAGCATAACATTACGAAAGTGAAAGGGATGCCTGAAGGTGGCGAGGAACGTCAATACAGTGTGTATGCCTGCGTCCAAGCAGCTGAGCATGAGGCTGACTTGATTCTCGTGCACGATGCGGCAAGGCCTTTCATCGAACCAGCCGTGATTGCCCAATTGGTTCAAAAAGCTCATGAGACCGGTGCTGCCATCGCTGGTGTGAAAGCAAAAGACACCATGAAACGTGTACGCAATCACATTATTGAAGAAACAGTGGACCGTGATCAATTGTGGATGATCCAGACTCCACAAGCTTTCCGTAAGGACATTTTGATGAAGGCACAACAGCAAGCGGAACAAGATGGGTTTCTCGGGACAGATGAATCCATGTTAGTCGAACGACTGAATATCCCTGTGTACGTGGTAGAGAGTACGTATGATAATGTAAAAATGACGACACAAGAAGATTTATTGATAGGCGAAGCCATCTTACAAAAACGACAGCAGGAGGAAAACTAAATGTTTCGAGTTGGACAAGGGTTTGATGTACATGAATTTGCAGAGAATAGACCGCTTATTTTGGGTGGCGTGACGATTCCATACGAAAAAGGTTTAATCGGTCATTCAGATGCCGATGTTTTATTACATACAGTAACGGATGCGGCACTGGGCGCAATTGGCGAAGGGGATATTGGACGTCATTTTCCCGATACGGACCCTGAATTTAAAGATGCAGATTCCGCAAAATTACTTGCATACATTTGGAACATCGTTGAAGAAAAAGGCTATAAATTAGGCAATGTTGATTGCACGATTATTGCACAGGCACCAAAGATGGCACCTTACATTAATCAAATGCGTGACCGCATCGCACAACTGCTGAATGCCGAACCAACACAAGTGAATGTCAAAGCGACAACAACCGAAAAGCTTGGCTTTACGGGACGTGGAGAAGGCATCGCGGCACAGGCGACGATATTACTCATTCAAAAATAAGTATGACCTGTGTTAAACTGGACAAAGTTTAGCACGTATTCGAGGAGGACACACACATGACACAAGAAGTTCGCGTACGCTACGCACCAAGCCCAACAGGAAACTTACATATTGGTGGAGCCCGCACTGCCTTATTCAACTATTTATTTGCACGCCATCACGGCGGTAAATTCATTGTTCGTATTGAAGATACGGATATTGAACGTAACATTGAAGGTGGCGAATTATCGCAACTGGAAAACTTGAAATGGCTTGGCATGGAATATGATGAGTCTGTTGATATCGGTGGACCATATGCTCCTTACCGTCAAATGGAACGTTTGGACATTTACCAAAAGCATGCAGAAGAAATGCTTGAAAATGGTCATGCGTACAAATGTTTCTGCACAACGGAAGAGTTGGAAGTTGAGCGTGAAGAGCAAAAAGCAAAAGGTGTCGCTGCACCAATGTACAAAGGTACATGCCGTAACTTAACGAAAGAACAAGTGGCGGAAAAAGAGGCGGCAGGACTTGCACATACCATTCGCATGCGTGTACCTGCAGATGTAACGTATACATTTGAAGACTTGGTGCGCGGTTCGGTTTCATTTGAATCGAAAGATGTTGGTGACTGGGTGCTTGTTAAAGCAAATGGTATTCCGACTTATAACTATGCAGTCGTGTTGGATGATTATTTCATGAAGATTTCTCACGTATTCCGTGGGGAAGAACATTTATCAAATACACCAAAACAAATGATGGTATTTGATGCATTTGGTTGGAAAGCGCCTGAATACGGTCATATGACATTAATCATCAACGAAAGCCGTAAAAAACTTTCAAAACGTGACGAATCGATTATTCAATTCGTTGCTCAGTATAAAGATCTTGGTTATATCCCAGAAGCAATGTTCAATTTCTTTGCACTTCTTGGCTGGTCTCCTGAAGGGGAAGAAGAAATCTTCACGAAAGAAGAATTTATTCGCCAGTTTGACGTCAATCGTTTATCTAAATCGCCATCGATGTTCGATAAGCAAAAACTAACGTGGATGAACAATCAATATGTGAAGCAACTGTCTCTTGAAGAAGTAGTTGAACTTGCATTGCCTCATTTACAAAAAGCTGGTCGCTTGCCTGAAACATTGACAGAAGAAGAAAAACAATGGGCAACGGGCGTTATCGCGCTTTACCATGAACAAATGAGTTTCGGTGCTGAAATTACTGAGCTAACTGACCTATTCTTTAAGGATGAACTTGCATATGATGAAGAAGCTACTGCTGTTTTAGCTGGCGAACAAGTGCCGGAAGTTATGGCATCTTTCAAAACGCAACTTGAACAACTGGAAGTGTTTGAAGCAGATGCTATCAAAGCAGCAATCAAAGCCGTGCAAAAAGAAACGGGACATAAAGGCAAGAACTTGTTCATGCCAATCCGTGTTGTGACGACTGGTCAAACACACGGTCCGGAATTGCCTAACGCAATCGCGTTAATCGGCAAAGAAAAAGTACTTGCGCGTGTGGAGAAATTCGCAAAACAATAAGTTTGACTTTCATGCATGATGGTGTGAAAATGAAGCTATCTTTAACCAAAACATCAAAACGCTTTGATGAGGAGAAGTACATAAGGCACGCTCTTTAGAGAGGACCACCACCGGCTGAAAGTGGTCTGAGCTTAGGCATTATGGAAATGCACCTCTGAGCGCTCAGCTGAACCATTTAGTAAGCGAGCCGTACCGTCTACGTTACAAGACGCCAAGTGGGAAGGACCGCAAAACATCCTTCCAATCAGAGTGGAACCGCGCTATTACAGCGTCTCTGTCAGTTAATGACAGGGGCGCTTTTTATTTTGGTCAAAAAAATGTGAGGTTATCTCGTAAAGTAAACTTGGAGAAGAGACGCATTTGAGTGATATATCATTCCGTTTGATTGATAAATCTCCAGTTTGAGTGATAAATCCTCAGTTTGATCGACAAACATGCCAGTTTGAGCGATAAATTATTCATAAGCCAAATATAGGGCTACCGATCGAATCAAAATCAAACAAATCATTTAACAAAAACTAACACAGGAGGAACGATGATGTTCAGTCGAATGAAAGAAGATGTTGAAGTCGTCTTCGAGCAAGATCCAGCTGCCAGACGTGTGCTGGAAGTTGTGCTGACGTATGCCGGGTTACATGCGGTTTGGGCACACCGTGTCGCACATGCGCTCTTTAAGCGGAAATTCTTTTTCCTGGCGAGAGTCGTATCGCAAGTGAGTCGATTTTTCACCGGAATTGAAATCCATCCGGGTGCCAAAATTGGTCGCCGCTTTTTCATAGACCACGGGATGGGTGTAGTCATAGGGGAAACATGTGAAATTGGTGATAATGTAACGATCTTCCAAGGAGTGACACTTGGTGGTACAGGTAAAGAACGAGGGAAACGACACCCCACGTTACACGATAATGTATTGGTAGCAACAGGAGCAAAAGTACTTGGGTCGATTACGATCGGCGAAAACAGTAAAGTTGGTGCAGGCTCGGTTGTATTGAAAAATGTTCCGCCAAATTCAACGGTTGTAGGTATTCCTGGAACAGTCGTCGTGCAAGATGGAATCAAAGTGAAACGTGACTTGGATCACCAGGACTTGCCGGATCCAGTAGCGGATAAATGCAATATGCTAGAAGAAAAAATTGCCGTCTTGCGCGAGCAAGTCGCGCTTGTCAGTGAACAATTCGAAAAGGAGCGAAACGTTAAATGAGCATTCATATTTACAACACATTGACGCGTCAAAAAGAACCATTTGTGCCGCTTGAAGAAGGCAAGGTGAAAATGTACGTATGTGGACCGACAGTATATAACTACATCCACATCGGGAACTCCCGTCCGGTCATCGTCTACGATACCGTACGTCGCTACTTGAAGTACCGTGGATATGAAGTGAATTTCGTTTCTAACTTTACGGATGTTGACGATAAAATCATCAAAACGGCAAATGAACTGGGTGAAGAAGTATCCGAATTAACCGAACGTTTTATCGCCGCTTATTTTGAAGATGTGGTTGCACTTGGTTGCCAGAAAGCGGATGCTCACCCACGTGTCACGGAACATATGGACTCTATCATCGAATTCATCGAAGTCTTAATCGAAAAAGGCTATGCTTACGAGTCGCAAGGTGACGTTTATTACCGCACACGCAAGTTTGAAGGGTACGGTAAATTGTCCCAACAATCGGTTGATGATTTAAAAATCGGCGCACGCATTGAAGCGGGAGAAAAGAAAGAAGATGCACTTGATTTTGCTTTGTGGAAAGATGCGAAACCAGGAGAGATTTTCTGGAAGAGTCCCTGGGGCAATGGTCGTCCGGGATGGCATATTGAATGTTCCGTTATGGCTCGTGAAATTTTGGGAGATACGATTGACATTCACGCAGGTGGACAGGATTTGACATTCCCGCATCATGAAAACGAAATTGCACAGTCTGAAGCATATACAGGCAAGCAATTTGCGCGCTACTGGATGCATAATGGATATATCAATATTGACAACGAAAAAATGTCGAAGTCCCTTGGTAACTTTGTATTGGTGAACGACATTCGTAAACAAATCGATCCGCAAGTGTTGAGATTCTTTATGTTGTCGGTTCATTACCGTCACCCAATCAATTTCTCGCAAGAGCTTGTAGAAAATGCGGAAAATGGGCTGGCGCGCATTCGAACATCATATTCGAATTTGGCGCATCGTCTTGAAGCATCTCCTGAACTAGGGGATCACAAGGATATCTGGTTAAACAAAATCGAAGAAGTCCGCACCCAATTCGTTACGGCAATGGACGATGATTTCAATACAGCCAACGGAATTGCTGCCTTGTTTGAACTGGCGAGTCTGGCTAATGTATATCTAATTGAAAAACATACGGAAGCGGCTGTTCTTACTGCATTCATGAAGGCATTGAAAGAACTATCACTTGTTTTGGGTATTGAAGTGGAAGTAAAAACAGAAGTACTGGATGAAGAAATTGACGCTCTTATTGCGGAGAGAATCCAGGCTCGTAAAGATAAAGATTTCGCTCGCGCAGATGCCATCCGGGATCAATTGAAAGAAATGAATATTTTATTGGAAGATACGGCGCAAGGCATCCGTTGGAAACGCGGATGAACAAAGAATATTCACTTCGTCCGGCAGATGTAAAACAATTGAATTCACTGGCCCTTGCGTATATGGGGGATGCCGTCCTAGAGCAAGCGATTCGTGAACATTTGATTCGTTCAGGACGGGTTAGACCCAATACGTTGCATAAAGAAGGAACTAAATATGTTTCGGCGAAAGCCCAGGCATCCGTGGTGCGTGTGCTACTCCAAGAAAAGTTTTTGACGGAAGATGAGGAAGCGGTGCTAAGACGCGGGCGTAATGCTAAGTCTGGCACCATCCCAAAAAATACAGATGTACAGACGTACAAATATAGTACGGCGTTTGAAGCGGTTCTCGGAAGTTTGTACCTATCCGGCAACTTTGAACGCGTGAAGGAAATAATCGAAAAAGCTATTACCACTATAGAAGAACCGAAAGGAGAATCGATATCGTGACTGAACTTGACAATGAAATCGTATCAGGAAAAAATCCAGTGCTGGAAGCCCTTCGCTCCGGGCGAGATATGAACAAAGTATGGGTAGCAGAAGGTGTCAAGAAAGCGGGAATCGCCGAGTTGTTACAACTTGCGAAAGAAGCGGGCATCATCGTCCAGTTTGTGCCAAAAAACAAAGTGGACCAATTGACGGACGGAGCCAATCACCAAGGGGTAGCAGCTTCAGTAGCAGCTTACCGTTATGCAGAAATTGATGAGCTTTTCGAACGTGCTGCTTCACGCAATGAAGATCCATTCTTTTTGATTTTGGATGAGTTGGAAGATCCACATAACCTGGGTTCGATTTTGCGAACAGCTGATGCGACCGGCGTGCATGGTGTCATTATTCCGAAGCGTCGTGCAGTTGGACTAACTGCAGTCGTGGCGAAAACATCTACAGGGGCAATTGAGCATGTGCCGGTAGCACGCGTTGGCAATCTAGCACAAACCGTTGAAGATTTGAAAAAGCGTGGCGTGTGGATCGCGGGAACGGATGCCAAAGGCTCGGCTGATTACCGTCGCATGGATGCGAAATTACCATTGGCAATCATTATAGGCAGTGAAGGAAAAGGAATGAGTCGTTTGCTGAAAGAGAAGTGCGACTTCCTCTATAACATGCCGATGGTTGGGCACGTAACGTCGTTAAATGCATCCGTAGCAGCTGCTATCCTGATGTACGAAGTATTGCGTAATCGCCTGCCGGTTAATTGAGATGGACATTTTACTCGTCGATGGCTATAACATTATCGGCGCATGGAAAGAATTGCGTGCATTAAAAACAGACAAGCTCATTGATGCCAGAGACAGGCTGATTGAAATGATGGCGGAATACAAAGCTTATTCAGGTTGGCGAGTCATTGTAGTGTTTGATGCACATCTCGTACCTGGGATTGAAAAAAAGAAGAAACAATATGATGTCGAAGTTATTTTCACCAGGGAAAACGAAACTGCGGATGAACGCATTGAAAAATTAACATCACAATTAATGACAAGACGTGATCAAGTGCATGTAGCTACATCTGATTTGACGGAACAATGGGTGATTTTCGCACAAGGCGCACTAAGAAAGTCTGCACGAGAACTTGAAATTGAAATGGAGTTAGTTCAGGAGAATATCACGAAGAAGGTGAAGGCTATCCAGGAGCAGCGCCCGTTTTCCAAAATCCAGCTAAGTAATGAAGTGGCAGAAATTTTTGAAAAATGGCGCAGAGGGATGAAATGAGTCGTTGACGCTCGATTTCCACATCCTGTATACTAGGGTCAAACTATGCAGACGGCCGAGGTGATACTGTTGATTAAGAGTGACTATGTACACGTGAAGCTGCACCAATTTGAAGACTTACTAGATGACGAGCTTGTGGAATTGGTTCACAATGGCGATTCTGATGCGCTTGACTTTTTAATCACCAAATATCGATCTTTTGTGCGTATGAAAGCCAGGTCTTACTTTTTAATCGGGGCTGATAAAGAAGATATCATTCAAGAAGGAATGATTGGACTTTACAAAGCGATTCGTGATTTCAGAGGGGACAAGCTCTCATCGTTTCGAGCATTCGCAGAACTTTGCATTACACGTCAAATTATAACTGCTATCAAAACAGCTACACGTCAAAAGCATATCCCACTCAATTCATATGTGTCATTGGACAAGCCGATTTTTGATGAAGAATCAGACCGCACACTAATGGATGTGATTTCGGGCTCTGCTATTGATGATCCCGAAGAACTGATGATTCACCGGGAAGATTTTGATTACATGGAAGAAAAAATGAGTGAAATTCTGAGCGAATTGGAGAGGCAAGTACTTGCCTTGTATTTGGATGGACAGTCTTACCATGAAATTTCAGAAGAATTAAATCGTCATGTAAAATCCATAGACAACGCATTGCAGCGCGTGAAGCGGAAACTTGAACGGCACATTGAAATTGGTGGCGTTCATTGAAATCTTCACCTGAGCGTTTGTTGACAGTCTAAACCGTAGGTGATAGTCTTTAAAAAGACAAATGCTGACTTAAAAGGTGATAAAATGGCTAATAAAGTCGTCTTAAGCTGTGTGCAATGTGGTTCGCGAAACTATACAGTTCCTGCTTCAAAAGAAGGATCGAGTGAGCGTCTGGAACTGAAAAAGTATTGCTCCCATTGCAAAGCGCATACGGTTCATAAGCAAACGTTGTAAATATAGACATAGATAATTTTTACTCGGAGGGTTAAATCAGAATGGCTAATATCAGTGGTTTCTTTGGTAATGTTGTCTCGGAAATGAGAAAAGTTAGTTGGCCTAAACGTAAGGAAATGACTCGTTATACAGTCATTGTACTTTCAACGGTCGTAATTATGGCAGTATTTTTCGCAGTCGTTGACTTAGGAATTTCACAAGCATTTCGCTGGTTCCTTAAACTGTAATTTGATAACAGATAGCACTTGTGGAGAATAGCCCGTCAGAAACTTAGAACGGGTTTTTTCATTTGTCTAAGAAATGGAGGGACGGACGAACAGTCCTGCTACTTATGGAAAAGAATTGGTATGTTGTTCACACGTATTCTGGATACGAGAACAAAGTAAAAGCAAATCTTGAAAAACGTGTTGAAACAATGGGTATGTCCGATCTGATCTTCCGCGTCATTATCCCGGAAGAGCAAGAAACGGATTTTAAAGATGGTAAAAAACGTACAGTTATGCGTAAAACATTCCCTGGGTATGTTTTAGTTGAACTTGTGATGACAGACGATTCTTGGTATGTCGTGCGAAATACGCCAGGCGTTACTGGATTTATCGGTTCTTCGGGTGGTGGAGCAAAACCGACACCATTATTGCCGGAAGAAGTAGAATTCATCCTGAAACAAATGGGTATGACAGAGCGCAAAATAGAAGCGCAATACACGGTTGGGGAAATGGTTGAAGTTCTTGAAGGACCATTTGCACACTTCCAAGGAAAAGTGGAAGAGATTGATGATGCGAAAGGCAAGTTGAAAGTTTCTGTTGATATGTTTGGACGCGAAACGAAAATGGAACTTGACTACGACCAAGTTATTAAAATGTAAAAAGAAAAGTGGAAAGCGCCACTCAAGCTCTGCACTGGCACTGGAAGACACGATGCGAAAGCTAGCTTTCGCTAGGTTAGGGGAGGGAAGGCTAAATTCCCGACATCGTGTAGGAACGCCTTCATGACCCACATCCTGTGGCCCTAAGCTTAGGTGAGAGCTGGCGCTTGCAACTAGACATTAGCAATCTTGAATGGAAAAAAAGCATATAAAATCTAGTTCATAGAACCTTTTTCCAAAAGCTACTTGCTTAAGTTTTGGAAAAATGGTATTATTTCAAAGGTCAGACTGAAATAGTGTAGTCTGCGAAAATTTTAGCTTATGCTCAGCTAGTAGCTGACAGACAGATATTGAGTGGGAGGGGCAACCCAATTACCACATCACGGACTTAAGGAGGTGTGTCTCGTGGCTAAAAAAGTTGTTAAGGTAGTAAAATTACAAATTCCTGCTGGTAAAGCAAATCCAGCACCGCCGGTTGGTCCAGCATTGGGTCAAGCAGGTGTTAATATCATGGGATTCTGTAAAGAATTCAACGCACGTACGGCAGATCAAGCTGGACTAATTATCCCTGTTGAAATTTCTGTATTTGAAGACCGTTCATTTACATTCATTACAAAAACTCCACCTGCAGCAGTATTACTTAAAGTGGCGGCTGGTATCCAGTCAGGTTCTGGTGAACCAAACCGCAAAAAAGTTGCTACGGTGAAGCGTGATAAAGTTCGCGAAATCGCTGAACAAAAAATGCCAGACCTAAACGCAGCATCAGTTGAAGCAGCTATGTTGATGGTTGAAGGTACTGCGCGCAGCATGGGTATCGTCATCGAAGACTAATCCCTGCACTTGATGATGCATTAGTTTTTGGGGGGTTGCGGATGTCTATAAGACACGCAACCCTTATTCGTGGGAGGTTTATTCCGCTAAAACCACAATCAAGGAGGACATTTTACAATGGCTAAAAAAGGTAAAAAGTTGCAAGATGCAGCGAAATTGGTAGACCGTACTAAATTGTACGCAGCTCAAGAGGCAATCGAACTTGCTAAAAAAACGAGCACTGTTAACTTTGACGCAACAGTTGAAGTGGCATTCAAATTAGGAATCGACACACGTAAAAATGACCAACAAATCCGTGGAGCAGTAGTACTTCCAAACGGAACTGGTAAAACTCAACGTGTATTAGTTTTCGCTAAAGGCGAAAAATTAAAAGAAGCAGAAGCTGCTGGCGCTGACTTTGTTGGCGATACAGAGTTCATTACCAAAATCCAACAAGGATGGTTTGACTTCGATGTAATCGTAGCTACTCCTGACATGATGGGTGAAGTTGGTAAATTAGGTCGCGTTTTAGGACCAAAAGGCTTAATGCCAAACCCTAAAACTGGTACTGTAACATTCGACGTAACTAAAGCGATCGAAGAAATCAAAGCTGGTAAAGTTGAGTACCGTGCTGACAAAGCTGGTATTATCCATGCACCAATCGGTAAAGTTTCTTTCGACGACAACAAGTTAGTTGAAAACTTCTTGGCAGTATTTGATGTAGTTCAAAAAGCTAAGCCTGCGGCAGCTAAAGGAACTTACATGAAATCAGTTAACGTTACAACTACAATGGGTCCATCTGTAAAAGTGGATTCTTCTAGCGTAAAAGTTAACAAATAAGGTTGACAGTTTAAAGTCTATCTGTTAAGATGACTTTTGTTGTAAATAAATTATTTGTACCGTAGACAGTAGGGGCGACTTGTCGCATAATGATCCTACCGAGGACATGCATTCAGATTCTTTTTAAGATGACGTTTCAGCCCCTGTGTCTATATAGATCCAGGGGCTTTTCTTTTGGCGGTATAAATGACTCATTCTATTAGGAGGTGTCCAGATGAGCAGAGCAATCGAAGCTAAAAAAGTTCGTGTTGAAGAAATTACTGAAAAGTTCCAAACAGCAGCAACTGCAGTAGTAGTTGACTACCGTGGCTTGAGTGTTTCTCAAGTAACTGAACTTCGTAAACAACTTCGTGAAGCTGGCGTTGAATTCAAAGTGTATAAAAACACAATGACTCGCCGTGCAGTTGAAGTTGCTGGTCTTGAAGGCTTGAATGAAAGTCTTACAGGTCCAAACGCAATTGCGTTTTCAACAGAAGACGTAGTAGCGCCAGCGAAAATCCTTAACGATTTCGCTAAAAAGAACGAGAACCTTGAAATCAAAGCTGGTGTGATCGAAGGTGCAATCGCAACTGCTGACGATATTAAAGCACTTGCAGAACTTCCTTCTCGCGAAGGTTTGTTGTCAATGCTACTCAGCGTTCTACAAGCTCCAATGCGCAACTTCGCGCTTGCAACAAAAGCTGTTGCAGAACAAAAAGAAGAGCAAGGCGCGTAATTCGTTACACGGCTTAGCTGTTTAAAACCGGGTATAACCCAAACAAAAAAATATTCCTATTAGGAGGAACATACAATGAACAACACTCAAATCCTTGAAGCAATCAAAGGTATGACAGTTCTTGAATTAAACGACTTAGTAAAAGCAATCGAAGAAGAATTCGGCGTTACAGCTGCTGCACCAATGGCTATGGCTGCTGGTGGCGGTGCTGCTGCTGAAGAAGAAAAAACTGAATTTGATGTAATCCTTAACTCTGCAGGAGATCAAAAAATCAAAGTAATCAAAGTGGTTCGTGAAATCACTGGATTAGGTCTTAAAGAAGCTAAAGAAGTTGTAGACAACGCTCCTAAAGCTCTTAAAGAAGGCGTAACTAAAGAAGAATCAGAAGAAATCAAAGCTAAACTTGAAGAAGTTGGCGCTTCAGTAGAAGTTAAATAATTTCTTTTAATAAGTAATGGAAAGCTCGTCAGTTAACGGCGGGCTTTTTCTTCATTTCATCAACAGGTTGGAGGGTGCCCGAATGGCTGATCATTATTATTCAAAAAAACCTCAAACTGAAAGTAAGCCTAAGTCATGGAGTTTTACACTGCGTGGTGAGCTGTTTCATTTTGAAACGGATACGGGTGTTTTCAGTAAAAGCGAAGTAGATTTTGGGTCCCGTGTTTTAATTGATGCGTTTGTAATGCCTGCGACTGAAGGACCTGTGCTTGATGTAGGATGTGGGTATGGACCAATTGGTTTATCCATCGCTAAAACTGAAGCAGATCGTACAATTCACATGGTAGACATCAACGAACGTGCAGTGCAACTTTCGCGTAAAAATGCGGAGGGTAACGGGGTACAAAATGTACGAATCTATGAAAGTGACGGGTTAACCGACGTTACGGAAACTGACTTTGCTGCAATATTAACAAACCCGCCGATCCGTGCTGGAAAACAAACGATTTTTCGTTTTTATTTAGATGCCTATGCGAAATTGCGTGTGGGTGGAGAGTTGTGGGTTGTCATTCAGAAGAAACAAGGAGCTCCGTCAACTTTCGATCGATTAGAAGAAATTTTCGGTCAAGTTGAAGTGATCGATAAGGTAAGAGGTTACTGGATCATTAAGGCTGAGAAAGTCAAATGATTATTGACTTGACAAAATCGCTATGATATTATAATAAAATGCAAAAATATTATTTTGCGGTCGTATGCCCTTTTGTATAAAGGTGTTTTGCGAGTGGGTATACTTACCAAGAATAAATTTAGTTAACCGAAAATGAGCTCTTATAGAACTCGTTTTCTTTTTGTCTTTTCGACATCATACACTAAATATGGTGTGCCGAAAAGTCCTAATATTGCTTTATTGAGGGGTGAATGAGTTGGCAGGTCAACTAGTTCAGTACGGACAACACCGCCAGCGCAGAAGTTTTGCGCGTATTAATGAGGTGCTGGAACTTCCGAATTTAATCGAAATTCAAACAGCATCTTATGAATGGTTCCTGGAAGAAGGTTTGCGTGAAATGTTCCGAGACATTTCTCCGATTGCAGACTTCACAGGTAATCTTTCACTGGAATTCATCGATTATACATTAGGTGAACCTAAGTATCCGGTCGATGAATCAAAAGAACGTGACGTAACTTACGCTGCACCACTTCGCGTAAAAGTACGTTTGCACAACAAAGAAACAGATGAAGTGAAAGAACAAGATGTGTTTATGGGTGATTTCCCACTCATGACAGAAACAGGTACTTTCGTCATCAACGGTGCTGAGCGCGTAATTGTATCTCAGTTAGTCCGTTCACCAAGTGTTTACTTCCATGATAAGACAGATAAAAACGGTAAAAAAGGTTTCGGTGCAACGGTTATTCCTAACCGTGGCGCATGGTTGGAATACGAAATCGATGCGAAGGACGTAGTATATGTACGTATCGATCGCACACGTAAATTACCAGTAACGGTACTTCTGCGTGCACTTGGCTTCGGTTCTGATCAAGAAATTATCGACCTTATCGGCGATAATGAATACCTTCGTAATACTTTAGAAAAAGATAACACGGAGAGCACAGATAAAGCGTTGCTTGAAATTTATGAGCGTCTTCGTCCAGGCGAGCCGCCAACAGTTGAAAGTGCGAAGAGCCTGTTGTACTCACGTTTCTTCGATCCAAAACGCTATGACTTAGCGAATGTTGGTCGTTACAAAATGAACAAAAAACTGCACATTAAAAACCGTCTATTCAACCAGACAGTTGCTGAAACGCTAGTTGATCCAGAAACTGGTGAAATTTTAGCCGAACAAGGTGCATTGATTGACCGTCGTTTACTTGATCGTTTAATCCCACATCTTGAGAATGGAATCGGATTCCGCACAATTTCTCAAGTAGGTGGCGTATTAGATGGCGATATCACGTTGCAATCAATCAAAATTTACGCTCCAAACAATGAAGCTCAACAAGAAATTAATGTCATCAGCAATGCTTATATTGAAGATGCGATTAAAAACATCACACCTGCTGATATTATTTCTTCTGTTAGTTACTTCTTCGGCCTACTTTACAACGTTGGAAACACGGATGACATCGATCATCTAGGTAACCGTCGTTTACGTTCAGTAGGGGAATTATTACAAAATCAATTCCGTATTGGTCTTTCCCGTATGGAACGTGTGGTACGTGAGCGTATGTCAATTAACGACACACAATCTATAGTGCCACAACAATTGATTAATATCCGTCCGGTTATTGCATCAATTAAAGAGTTCTTTGGTAGTTCTCAGTTGTCTCAATTCATGGATCAAACAAATCCACTTGCTGAATTGACGCACAAACGCCGTCTATCGGCATTAGGACCCGGTGGTTTAACGCGTGAACGTGCTGGTTTTGAAGTACGTGACGTTCATTACTCCCACTACGGTCGTATGTGTCCGATTGAAACGCCTGAGGGACCAAACATTGGGTTGATCAACTCACTTTCAAGTTTCGCGAAAGTGAACAAATTCGGATTTATTGAAACACCTTACCGTCGCGTAGATCCTGAGACTGGCCTTGTGACAACTCGCATCGATTATTTAACAGCAGATGAAGAAGACAACTACGTAGTAGCGCAAGCTAATGCCCGTCTTTCTGACAATGGTGAATTTGTCGACGAAGAAGTTGTTGGTCGTTTCCGCGGAGATAACACGGTATTCAAACGTTCATCAATCGATTATATGGATGTATCGCCTAAACAAGTTGTTTCTGCAGCGACAGCGTGTATCCCGTTCTTAGAGAACGATGACTCCAACCGTGCCCTTATGGGTGCGAACATGCAACGTCAAGCGGTTCCGTTGTTAAATCCTGAAGCTCCTTTCGTAGGAACAGGGATGGAACATGTGAATGCGCGTGACTCAGGTGCTGCGGTCATCGCTAAGTTTGACGGAATCGTTGAACATGTAGAAGCGAGAGAAATTCGAGTTCGTCGCATTGAAGAAATCGACGGCAAAGAAGTTAAAGGCGATTTAACGAAATATAAATTACAAAAATTCATTCGTTCTAACCAAGGGACGAGTTATAACCAACGTCCAATCGTTAAAGTTGGCGATCGCGTGAAACCACTTGATATTCTTGCTGATGGTCCTTCTATGGAGCGCGGTGAGATGGCACTTGGACGTAACGTGCTTGTTGCTTTCATGACATGGGACGGTTTCAACTATGAAGATGCTGTTATCATGAGTGAACGTCTTGTAAAAGACGATGTGTACACTTCTGTGCATATCGAAGAATACGAGTCAGAATCCCGTGATACTAAGCTCGGACCTGAAGAAATCACACGTGATATTCCAAACGTGGGTGAAGAAGCGCTTCGTAACCTAGATGACCGCGGAATCATTCGTGTCGGTGCGGAAGTTCGCGACGGCGATATCTTAGTAGGTAAAGTAACACCTAAAGGGGTTACTGAGTTAACGGCTGAAGAACGTTTATTACATGCAATCTTCGGTGAAAAAGCACGTGAAGTCCGTGATACTTCTCTACGTGTACCTCATGGTGCAGGCGGAATTATCCTGGATGTTAAAGTGTTTAACCGCGAAGATGGCGACGAGCTTCCACCAGGTGTGAACCAACTCGTTCGTGCATACATCGTTCAAAAACGTAAAATCTCTGTTGGGGATAAAATGGCTGGACGTCATGGTAACAAAGGTGTTATCTCGCGTATTCTTCCAGAAGAAGACATGCCTTTCCTTCCAGACGGCACACCAGTTGATATCATGCTTAACCCTCTAGGGGTTCCATCTCGTATGAACATCGGTCAAGTATTGGAGCTTCACTTAGGTATGGCTTCCCGTACACTTGGCATCCATATGGCTTCACCAGTATTTGATGGTGCCAATGAAGCAGACGTTTGGGATACGATGGAAGAAGCAGGTATGAACCGTGACGGTAAAACAACATTGTATGATGGTCGCTCAGGTGAGCCATTCGACAACCGCGTTTCTGTCGGGATTATGTATATGATTAAGTTAGCCCACATGGTTGACGATAAATTACATGCTCGTTCTACTGGACCTTACTCTCTTGTTACGCAACAACCGCTTGGTGGTAAAGCACAATTCGGTGGACAACGTTTCGGTGAGATGGAGGTTTGGGCACTTGAGGCATACGGTGCCGCTTACACACTTCAAGAAATCTTGACGGTGAAGTCCGATGACGTGGTAGGTCGTGTGAAAACATACGAAGCCATCGTTAAAGGTGAAAGCGTTCCGGAACCAGGTGTTCCAGAATCATTCAAAGTATTAATTAAAGAACTTCAAAGTTTAGGTATGGACGTTAAGATGATGACAATCAACGACCAAGAAATTGAATTGCGTGATTTGGATGAGGAAGACGATCTTCAACCAGCTGATGCACTCAACATCCTGCCAATGACGGACGAAGTGCCAGTCGGCTCAGCCGAATAAGGCAATATATATAAATTAGTTTTAAGAAATAAGGGCAGGCCTTCATACCTGCCCGCATTTCCATTTCCATAAAAGTTATCCGCCTGAGCTAAGTGGATAAAGTCTTTAAAAGACCCAGACTAAGGGAGGTAGGCTCCTTGATAGACGTTAATAATTTTGAGTACATGAAGATTGGTTTAGCATCTCCTGACAAGATTCGTTCTTGGTCATACGGTGAAGTGAAGAAGCCTGAAACGATTAACTACCGCACACTTAAACCTGAAAAAGATGGTTTGTTCTGTGAACGCATTTTCGGACCGACAAAGGACTGGGAATGTCATTGCGGTAAGTATAAGCGTGTTCGTTATAAAGGTGTCGTTTGTGATCGTTGTGGCGTTGAAGTTACACGTTCAAAAGTGCGCCGTGAGCGTATGGGTCACATTGAATTAGCGGCTCCAGTATCACATATTTGGTATTTCAAAGGGATTCCAAGTCGTATGGGACTTATCCTGGATATGTCTCCACGTTCATTGGAAGAAGTTATCTACTTTGCTTCTTATGTAGTTGTAGACCCTGCGAATACACCTCTTGAGCGCAAACAACTATTGTCTGAGAAAGAATACCGTGCATACCGTGAAAAATACGGTACGAAATTCTATGCAGCAATGGGTGCTGAAGCGATCAAACGTCTTCTTCAAGAACTTGATCTTGAAAAAGAAACAGAAATGCTGAAGGAAGAGCTTAAAACTGCAGCTGGTCAACGACGTACCCGTGCAATTAAGCGTCTTGAAGTTGTTGAATCATTCCGTAACTCTGGTAACAAACCAGACTGGATGATTTTAGACGTACTTCCGGTAATTCCACCAGAATTACGCCCGATGGTTCAATTAGATGGTGGTCGTTTTGCCACTTCTGATTTAAATGACTTGTATCGTCGTGTTATCAACCGTAATAACCGTTTAAAACGTTTATTAGACCTTGGTGCACCTAGCATCATCGTTCAGAACGAAAAACGTATGTTACAAGAGGCTGTTGATGCGTTGATTGATAATGGTCGTCGTGGCCGTCCAGTTACTGGACCAGGTAACCGTCCATTGAAATCACTTTCACATATGTTGAAAGGGAAACAAGGTCGTTTCCGTCAAAACTTACTTGGTAAACGTGTTGACTACTCTGGTCGTTCGGTTATCGTTGTAGGTCCAAACTTGAAAATGTATCAATGTGGTCTTCCAAAAGAAATGGCGATTGAATTATTCAAGCCGTTTGTGATGAAAGAACTTGTTGAGCGTGGTTTAGCTCACAACATTAAGAGTGCAAAACGCAAAATTGAGCGTATGCATTCAGAAGTTTGGGATGTATTAGAAGACGTCATTAAGGAGCATCCGGTTTTACTAAACCGCGCACCGACGCTTCACCGTCTTGGAATTCAAGCTTTCGAACCAACTTTAGTAGAAGGTCGCGCAATCCGTCTTCACCCTCTAGTATGTACAGCTTATAACGCTGACTTTGATGGTGACCAAATGGCGGTACACGTTCCTTTATCAGCAGAAGCGCAAGCTGAAGCTCGATTATTGATGTTGGCTGCACAAAACATTTTGAACCCGAAAGATGGAAAACCAGTTGTTACACCATCTCAAGATATGGTATTAGGTAACTACTACCTAACACTTGAGCGTAAAGGTGCAACAGGCGAAGGTACTACATTCTACGGTCCAAATGAAGTGTTGATTGCTTATCAAAACGGACATGCGCATTTGCATACACGTATTGCAATCGCTGCAGGTTCATTGAACAACCAAACATTCACTGAAGAACAAAACAAAATGTTGTTATTGACGACAGTGGGTAAAGTAATTTTCAATGAAATTTTACCTGAAACATTCCCGTACATTAACGAACCAACGGATTTCAACCTTCAAGTTGAAACACCGTCTAAATACTTTGTTCCAACAACTACTGATGTGCGTAAACACATTGATGAAATGGAACTTGTGTCACCATTCAAGAAGAAAATTCTTGGAAACATCATCGCTGAAGTATTCAAACGTTTCCATATTACTGAAACGTCGAAAATGCTTGACCGTATGAAGAATCTTGGTTTCAAATACTCAACTAAAGCTGGTATTACAATCGGTATCTCAGATATCGTGGTACTTCCAGACAAAGGTAAAGTATTAGAAGAAGCTCAAGACAAAGTAGATAAAGTTCTGAAGCAATTCCGTCGTGGATTAATTACAGAAGAAGAGCGCTATGATCGTGTTATTTCTTACTGGAGTGCTGCGAAGGACGTTATTCAGGAAAAACTAATGAAATCATTAGACAACTTGAACCCAATCTTCATGATGAGTGACTCTGGAGCGCGTGGTAACGCATCCAACTTTACTCAACTTGCAGGTATGCGTGGTTTGATGGCCAATCCGGCCGGTCGTATTATCGAGCTTCCGATTAAATCATCATTCCGTGAAGGTTTAACTGTACTTGAATACTTCATCTCTACGCATGGTGCTCGTAAAGGTCTTGCGGATACAGCTCTTAAAACGGCTGACTCAGGTTACTTAACACGTCGTTTGGTTGACGTTGCTCAAGATGTTATTGTTCGTGAAGACGATTGCGGAACGGACCGTGGCTTATTGATCGGCGCCTTAATGGACGGTACAGAGGTAATCGAAGGGTTCGACGAGCGTATTGTCGGTCGTCATACTCGTAAAACTATTTTCCATCCAGAAACGAAAAAAGTTATTCTGGAGAAAGATGGTTTGATTACAGAAGACGTAGCTCGAGTTATTTTGGATGCTGGATTCGAAGAATTAACTATTCGTTCTGCATTCACATGTAACACGAAACACGGCGTATGTAAAAAATGTTACGGAATCAACTTGGCAACTGGTGAAAACGTTGAGGTTGGAGAAGCAGTTGGTATCATTGCTGCCCAATCAATCGGTGAGCCAGGTACTCAGTTAACGATGCGTACGTTCCATACAGGTGGGGTAGCTGGAGACGATATTACACAAGGTCTTCCACGTATCCAAGAGATTTTCGAATCTCGTAATCCTAAAGGTCAAGCGGTCATCTCTGAAATTACAGGTGTTATCTCTGCAATTGATGAAATCCGTGAAGGTCAAAAAGAAATCACAGTTCAAGGTGATGTTGAAACACGTAAATACCTAGCTCCTTATAATGGTCGTTTGAAAGTTCAACTGAATGATGCCATTAAACGCGGTGAAGTATTGACTGAAGGTTCAATTGATCCGAAAGAATTGTTGAAAGTTAAAGACGTTTCGACTGTGCAAGAGTACTTGTTGAAAGAAGTTCAAAAAGTATACCGTATGCAAGGGGTAGAAATCGGAGACAAACATATCGAAGTAATGGTTCGCCAAATGCTTCGTAAAGTGCGCGTCATCGAGGCGGGTGAAACGGAACTGTTACCAGGTTCGTTACTCGACATTCACCAATTTGCGGATGCGAATAAAGAGGCAGTGTTAAATGGGAAACTACCTGCAACATGTCGCCCAGTTATTCTCGGTATTACAAAAGCTTCACTTGAAACAGAATCGTTCTTATCAGCTGCGTCATTCCAAGAAACTACGCGTGTGTTAACAGACGCGGCGATCAAAGGAAAACGCGACGAATTGCTTGGCCTGAAAGAAAATGTTATTATCGGTAAACTCGTTCCGGCGGGTACCGGTATGCAACGTTACCGTCAGATCAAGATTGTTGATGAGAAGAAAAACGAAGCTGCAGTAGCAGTGAGCGCAGAATAATTTCATCCTGTTCCGGGGGTTTGTATAAGCAGCCCCCCGGAATTTTAATGACAACCGATCAGTGTTGCGGTCTTTCCACTTTTCTTGTGAAATGGGTTGACAGAAAAATTAATGGATGATAATATATTTAAGGTTGATAGTTGAAGGTCTGGGTCTTTGGAGGATATGCTAAATGTCTTATGAAAAAGTAAATCAGGCGACGAAAACCGTCATCGGTACTAAGCAAACAGTAAAAGCAATCCATGGTGGCCATGTAGTAGAAATTCTCGTGGCTCGTGATGCAGACAACCGGATCACCCAGCCAGCTATTCAGTTAGCGGAAGAAAAAGGTGTGAAGATTGACTTTGTAGAGTCTAAAATAGAACTCGGTAAAGCCTGCGGACTTCAAGTGGGTGCAGCAGTTGTTGCAATTACTGTGTAACAGTTTTTGTGTATGAAAACACAAAGACTTTGTTTTTTACCCAAAAATGAACCACCTGGATGTGTGGTATTACAACGATAACAAGAAGGGAGGAATAATCGATGCCTACAATTAACCAATTGGTACGTAAGCCTCGTAAATCCAAAACAGTCAAATCTGGCTCACCAGCATTGAACAAAGGGTATAACAGCTCTAAAAAAACGTTAACAAACGTTAGTTCACCGCAAAAACGTGGGGTTTGTACTCGTGTTGGTACAATGACACCAAAAAAACCAAACTCAGCGCTTCGTAAATATGCGCGTGTACGTTTAACTAACCTAATTGAGGTTACTGCGTACATCCCGGGTGAAGGTCATAACCTTCAAGAACATAGTGTTGTTCTAATCCGTGGAGGACGAGTTAAAGATTTACCGGGTGTTCGTTACCATATCGTACGTGGTGCTCTTGATACTGCCGGTGTAAACGGTCGTATGCAAAGCCGCTCACTATACGGTACTAAACGCCCTAAAGTTAAAAAAAGCTAATTAAAAATAAAACTATAGATCTCATCGAAAGGAGGAAAACACATGCCTCGTAAAGGTCCTGTTTCCAAACGTGACGTGTTACCAGATCCAATTTATAATTCAAAACTTGTAACTCGTTTAATCAATAAAATGATGGTAGATGGTAAAAGAGGTACTTCTCAAAAAATTCTTTATGGAGCGTTTGAACTTGTTCAAGAACGTTCAGGTAAAGATCCTTTGGAAGTATTTGATGCAGCATTAGCTAACATCATGCCAGTACTTGAAGTTAAAGCTCGCCGTGTTGGTGGTTCTAACTATCAGGTGCCAATCGAAGTTCGTCCAGAACGCCGTTCTACATTAGGTCTTCGCTACCTAGTTAACTATTCTCGTCTTCGTGGGGAGAAAACTATGGAAGAGCGTTTAGCTAATGAAATTCTTGACGCTTCTAACAACACAGGTGCTTCTGTGAAGAAACGTGAAGATATGCACAAAATGGCGGAAGCGAACAAAGCATTCGCTCATTACCGCTGGTAGGATTTTTCATCCACTAATCATTCTAATTTGAGATGGAAGGAGAAATACAAAATGGCTAGAGAATTCTCCTTAGAGAATACACGTAACATCGGTATCATGGCCCATATTGATGCCGGTAAAACAACTACTACAGAGCGTATTCTTTATTACACTGGTAAAATCCATAAAATTGGTGAAACGCACGAAGGTGCATCACAAATGGACTGGATGGAGCAAGAGCAAGAGCGTGGAATCACGATCACTTCTGCTGCAACAACAGCTGCATGGAAAGGCCACCGCGTAAACATCATCGATACTCCAGGTCACGTAGACTTCACTGTTGAAGTTGAACGTTCACTTCGCGTACTTGATGGTGCTGTAACGGTTCTTGATGCACAATCTGGTGTTGAACCACAAACTGAAACAGTATGGCGCCAAGCTACAACATACGGCGTACCACGTATTGTTTTCATTAACAAAATGGATAAATTGGGTGCAGACTTCTTGTATTCTGTTGGAACTCTACACGAGCGTCTTCAAGCGAACGCGCATCCAGTACAACTTCCAATTGGTACAGAAGAAGACTTCAGTGCAATTATCGACCTTATTGAAATGAATGCTACTTTCTACGGTAACGAAGATGGTACTGCAATTACAGAAGGCGAAATTCCTGAATCGCATAAAGCTCAAGCTGCAGAATACCGTGAGAAACTAATCGAAGCGGTAGCTAGCGTTGACGAAAACCTTATGGAGAAATACCTAGAAGGTGAAGAAATCTCAAATGCAGAGTTGAAAGCGGCTATCCGTAAAGCAACAATCGCAGTTGAATTCTACCCAGTTATTTGTGGTTCAGCATTCAAACACAAAGGTGTTCGAAAAATGCTTGACGCAGTAGTTGATTATCTTCCAGCTCCAACAGACGTGCCAGCAATAAAAGGTATCTTACCTGATACTGATGACGAAGTTGTTCGTGAATCTAACGACTCACAACCATTCTCTGCATTAGCATTCAAAGTAATGACTGACCCTTATGTTGGTAAATTAACATTCTTCCGTGTGTACTCTGGTGTTCTTGAATCAGGTTCATACGTACAAAACTCTACAAAAGGTAAACGTGAGCGCGTAGGTCGTATCTTACAAATGCACGCGAATAGCCGTGAAGAGATTTCTAAAGTTTATTCTGGTGATATCGCTGCTGCTGTTGGTCTTAAAGACACTACAACCGGTGATACTCTATGTGACGAGAAAAACCAAGTTATTCTTGAATCAATGGAATTCCCAGAGCCAGTTATCTCTTTATCTGTAGAACCGAAGTCAAAAGCTGACCAAGATAAAATGGGTCAAGCTTTACAAAAACTTCAAGAAGAAGATCCAACTTTCCGTGCTCATACTGACACAGAAACTGGACAAACAATCATCTCTGGTATGGGTGAACTTCACCTTGATATCTTAGTTGACCGTATGCGCCGTGAATTTAAAGTAGAAGCTAACGTTGGTGCTCCAATGGTATCTTACCGTGAGACATTCCGTGAGTCTGCTCAAGTTGAAGGTAAATTCGTTCGTCAATCAGGTGGTCGTGGTCAATTCGGACACGTTTGGATTGAATTCTCTCCAAACGAAGAAGGAAAAGGCTTTGAATTCGTAAATGGCGTTGTCGGTGGTGTTGTACCACGTGAATACATCCCAGCTGTTGAAGCAGGTCTTCGTGACTCTTTAAACAATGGTGTACTAGCTGGATATCCACTTATCGACATTAAGGCTCGTCTATTTGATGGTTCTTACCATGATGTCGATTCAAATGAAATGGCGTTCAAAATTGCTGCATCTATGGCATTGAAAAACGCAATTTCAAAATGTAAACCAGTTCTTCTTGAGCCAATGATGAAAGTGGAAGTAGTAATTCCTGAAGAATACTTAGGAGATATTATGGGTAACATCACTTCTCGCCGTGGTCGCGTAGAAGGTATGGACGCTCGTGGTAATTCACAAGTTGTTCGTTCAATGGTTCCACTTGCAGAAATGTTTGGTTATGCGACAACACTTCGTTCTGCAACTCAAGGTCGTGGAGTATTCTCTATGACTTTCGATCACTACGAAGAAGTGCCGAAATCAATTTCAGAAGAAATTATCAAAAAAAATAAAGGTTAATCATTGAAGTTTGATTTTTAATCTTGTATAACTATTTTGTAAGCTATGAATGGTGATGGATCTAGACCATCATCATTCATAACAAAAACTAATCATATAATTTTGAGGAGGACATCCCTAATGGCAAAAGCTAAATTCGATCGTTCTAAAACACATGCTAACATTGGTACAATCGGTCACGTTGACCATGGTAAAACAACTTTAACAGCTGCAATCGCAACAGTTCTTGCAAAACGTTCTGGTGGTACTGCAATGAGCTATGCACAAATCGATAACGCTCCTGAAGAAAAAGAGCGCGGAATCACAATCAACACTTCTCACGTTGAGTATGAAACTGCAGCTCGTCACTATGCACACGTTGACTGCCCAGGACATGCCGATTATGTTAAAAACATGATCACTGGTGCTGCACAAATGGACGGCGGGATCCTAGTAGTATCTGCTGCTGACGGCCCAATGCCACAAACTCGTGAGCACATCCTTCTTTCACGTCAAGTTGGTGTTCCTTACCTAGTAGTCTTCATGAACAAATGTGACATGGTAGACGACGAAGAGTTACTTGAATTAGTAGAAATGGAAGTTCGTGATCTTCTTTCTGAATATGACTTCCCTGGCGACGACATTCCAGTAATCAAAGGTTCTGCTCTTAAAGCTCTTGAAGGTGAAGAATCTTGGGAAGAGAAAATCGTTGAATTAATGGACGCTGTTGACTCTTATATCCCAACTCCAGAACGTCAAACTGACAAACCATTCATGATGCCTGTTGAGGATGTTTTCTCAATCACAGGTCGTGGTACAGTTGCTACTGGTCGTGTTGAGCGTGGACAAGTTAAAGTTGGAGACGTTGTTGACATCATCGGTATCGTTGAAGAGCCGAAATCAACTACAGTAACTGGCGTTGAAATGTTCCGTAAACTTCTTGACTATGCAGAAGCTGGTGACAACATCGGTGCTCTTCTTCGTGGAGTAGCTCGTGAAGATATCCAACGTGGACAAGTATTGGCTAAACCAGGTTCAATCACTCCACATACTGAATTCAAAGCAGAAGTTTATGTTTTATCAAAAGAAGAAGGTGGACGTCACACTCCATTCTTCACTAACTACCGTCCTCAGTTCTACTTCCGTACAACTGACGTAACTGGTATCTGTAACTTACCTGAAGGCGTTGAAATGGTTATGCCTGGAGACAACATCGAAATGACTGTTGCTCTTATCGCTCCAATCGCGCTTGAAGAAGGTACTAAGTTCTCTATCCGTGAGGGTGGACGTACTGTTGGTGCTGGCGTAGTTGCTACTATCACTAAATAATTTAACCTTTTCATAAACCTTGCCGGGACGCTGGCAAGGTTTTTTTCTGTTTAAGCAATGTTAATTTAAGATGTTGATCTTGAATAAGGAACAAAAGAGTGCATTTACACCTTATATGGTACAAGCGCAATGTACGATAAATAGCTATCGTTTAACAAGTTCATAATAAAAGAGGGAATGCTACTCCCATTCAGCGGACGAAGCAAGCGTATCGATGCAACGTACTTTCCTGTTTCGAAGCTACCGTAGCGATACACAAACAGGAGCAGTGCTTTTTCATAGATTCTCTAAAGCGTAAACACTGAATTTAGCTATTTCTATAGAAAGCTAATTAACTAAAGTAATAAATAATAATGAAAGTCTGCATTACGCCTAGCAAGCCGCGAGAGTGTAAAGTGTGAGTCTCACGTGCACGTTGAATATGCGGCAAGTGCAAATGTACGGTAAATAACAATATCGTTTAATTTAGCCTCGGTTTAGGTACCCCTTCTATTAACCTCTGATCCACTACCAATATTATTATTGGAATGATTCTCCACATTTTGTATTGTTGACTTTTTCAACACAACTTGATATTCTTTAATCTGTTGTACTACTACACTAGTGAACTAAAGCGTAAAGGAGATCATATAGATGAATGCTGTATTAATCGCTGTAGGAGTCATGCTGCTATTAAGCTTGTTGAGAGTTAACGTTGTGTTTGCATTGCTTGTAGGGGCCGTTTCGGGTGGGTTGGCAGGTGGTTTAACCATGACAGATACGATCACTGCTTTTACAGACGGTCTAGGTGGAGGGGCTTCCATTGCGTTGAGCTATGCATTGCTCGGTGGGTTTGCCGTCGCTATTTCTAAAACAGGGATTCCAGAGCTTCTTGTTGCAAGCATACTAAAACTAATTAATAAAGATGGAGAAACAGAAAAGACTGCTTTGGCTAAAACGCTCATTATTTTGGCGTTACTATTAATGGCTGTATTCTCCCAGAATTTAATCCCTATTCATATTGCTTTTATTCCATTACTTGTACCTTCCATTTTGAATGTAATGAATTTGCTTAAACTTGATCGTCGGCTGATTGCAGCTGTTCTGACATTTGGTTTAACAGCACCTTATATTTTATTGCCGTATGGCTTCGGATTTATCTTCCATGAGATCATCGCAACGCAAATGGAAGCTGCGGGTCTTGCAATCGATATGAAAGATATCCCGTACGCCATGCTAATTCCAACAGGAGGATTGGTTGTCGGACTGTTGGTTGCCATCTTCTTTTCTTACAGAAGACCAAGAGAGTATAAACAAGATATTACTATAGAAGCTTCAGAAGCGATTCTAGTTAGTAAAAAAGATATTGTCTTTACAATTGTTGCGTTAGTTGTTGCTCTCGTAGCTCAAATACAAACCGAGTCAATGATTATTGGAGCTCTTGCTGGAATTCTGACGCTGTATGTTGCTGGCGTCCTCAAATGGAAGGAAGCCGATAACTTATTAACTGAAGGTATGCGCATGATGGCATTCATCGGTTTCGTCATGATTGCTGCAAATGGATTTGCTTCTGTTATTCAAGCAACTGGAGACATTGAATCATTGGTAGGCAGTGCTTCTTCATTATTAGAAGGGAACAAAGCGCTCGCAGCAATGCTCATGCTTGTCATTGGATTATTAATCACGATGGGAATTGGTTCTTCATTTGCGACGATACCGATTATCGCAGCAATCTTCGTGCCGCTTGCTGTAGAGTTCGAATTCAGCACGCTCGCCATTATTTCTTTGATTGGCACGGCTGGTGCGCTTGGAGATGCTGGATCGCCAGCGTCAGATAGTACGCTGGGACCAACTGCTGGATTGAATGTAGACGGCCAACACAATCACATTTGGGATACGTGCGTACCGACGTTCATCCATTACAATATTCCGCTACTGGTTTTCGGCTGGATTGCGATTATGGTTCTTTAAACGGAAGAACTTAATGTTCGGACAATTACTCAAGCTATTGAAAGAAAATAGGATTCATCATACAATAGGAAAGCGATAAAAAGAATTTCGTGAAACCACTTGCGTTATTCTTTTTCTTTATGTATAATATTGAAGTTGGTCTTTATCTGACTGCGATGATGCGAGAGGTTACCGACACACCCGGCCGCTTTGCCATGGCGGGATGTTGGAAAATTTTCGTTGAGAATGTCTAGTAAATAGGCGAAAAGGAGGGAAAATTATGGCAAAACAAAAAATTCGTATCCGTTTGAAAGCGTATGATCATCGAATTCTTGATCAGTCTGCTGAAAAAATTGTGGAAACTGCGAAACGTTCAGGTGCAAGTGTATCAGGTCCGATTCCACTTCCAACTGAGAAGTCTGTGTACACAATTCTTCGTGCGGTTCACAAGTACAAAGATTCTCGTGAACAATTCGAAATGCGTACGCATAAACGTCTGATCGATATCGTTAACCCAACACCACAAACTGTTGATGCGTTAATGAAGCTTGACTTACCATCTGGCGTTGATATTGAAATCAAACTTTAATGGTAAACAACAAATAGAACTAAACACAATTACTGTAGGAGGTGTGACAAATGACCAAAGGAATCTTAGGTAGAAAAATCGGTATGACGCAAGTATTTGCTGAGAACGGTGACTTAATCCCTGTAACTGTAATTGAGGCGTCTCCAAACGTAGTGCTTCAAAAGAAATCAGTTGAAACAGACGGCTACGAAGCGATCCAGTTAGGCTTTGAAGATAAGCGTGAAAAGCTTTCTAACAAACCTGCTAAAGGACACGTAGCAAAAGCTAGCACTGCTCCTAAGCGCTTCATCCGCGAATTCCGCGGCTTGAATATTGCTGAGTACGAAGTTGGTCAAGAAGTCAAGGTTGAAAGTTTCGCAGAAGGCGATGTAGTAGATGTATCAGGTGTGACAAAAGGTAAAGGTTTCCAAGGTGTTATTAAACGCCACGGACAATCTCGCGGACCTATGGCTCACGGATCTCGTTACCACCGTCGTCCTGGTTCAATGGGGCCTGTTGCTCCGAACCGCGTATTCAAACAAAAGAAATTACCTGGTCAAATGGGTGGCACAATGGTAACAATCCAAAACTTAGAAATCGTAAAAGTTGATGCGGATCGTAACTTGCTACTTGTTAAAGGTAATGTTCCTGGTTCTCGTAAAGCATTAGTAGTAGTTAAA
The DNA here is from genome assembly GCF_056402175.1 of Paenisporosarcina sp. P4_B8. Taxonomy (NCBI): domain Bacteria; kingdom Bacillati; phylum Bacillota; class Bacilli; order Caryophanales; family Caryophanaceae; genus Paenisporosarcina; species Paenisporosarcina sp. P4_B8. The sequence continues at coordinate 105,769 of NZ_JBFUHX010000010.1, forward strand.
ACTGCTATCAAAGCTAACTAATTATATAGAGGAAGGAGGAAACAGGAATGCCAAAGGTATCTTTACTTAACCAAACAGGTTCATCTGTTGGTGAAATCGAATTAAACGATGCGGTTTTCGGAATCGCGCCAAACAGTAATGTATTATTTGATGCTGTAGTCGCTCAACGTGCGTCACTTCGTCAAGGTAATCATAAAGTTAAAAACCGTTCTGAAGTTGCTGGTGGTGGTCGTAAGCCATGGAAACAAAAAGGAACAGGTCGTGCTCGTCAAGGTTCAATTCGTTCTCCACAATGGCGTGGCGGTGGTGTTGTATTCGGTCCAGTTCCACGTAGCTACAGCTACAAATTACCGAAGAAAGTTCGTCGCTTAGCTCTACGTTCTGCTCTTTCTGCGAAAGTGTTAGAAGAGAATTTCGTAGTTCTTGAAGGCTTAGCTTTCAACGCACCAAAAACTAAAGATTTCTTGAAAGTGTTGAAAGACCTTTCTATCGAGAAAAAAGCTTTGTTCGTTACAGCTGAACTTGATGAAAACGTAGCATTATCTGCTCGTAACATCCCAGGAGTAACAGTCGTAACAGCAACAGGCATTAATGTTCTTGACTTGCTTGGACACGACAAAATTGTTGTGACAAAAGCTGCAGTAGAAAAAATCGAGGAGGTGCTTGGATAATGGAAGCACGTGATATTATTAAACGTCCGGTCATTACCGAGCGTTCTTCTGAAATCATGGAAGAGAAAAAGTACACTTTCTTAGTGGACACTCGCGCCAACAAAACTCAAGTTAAACACGCAATCGAAGAAATCTTTGGAGTAGATGTTGAGAAAGTTAACATCATGAACTACAAAGGTAAATTCAAACGCGTTGGTAAATTTGGTGGATACACTAACAAACGCCGTAAAGCAATTGTTAAGTTGACTGCTGATAGCAAAGACATCGAATTATTCGAAGTTTAATCCATACAGGATTCAAATTGAACTAACAAGAAGGAGGGAATAAACATGGCGATTAAAAAGTACAAACCTACCTCCAATGGTCGACGTAACATGACAGCTTCTGATTTCGCTGAAATCACGACTAACAAGCCTGAGAAATCATTGCTTGAGCCTGTCAAACGTAAAGGCGGCCGTAATAACCAAGGTAAGTTAACTGTTCGTCATCATGGTGGCGGCCATAAGCGTCAATACCGTGTCATCGATTTCAAACGATTTAAAGATGGCATTCCAGGACGCGTTGCTACTATTGAGTATGATCCAAACCGCTCTGCGAATATTGCATTAATTAACTACTTAGACGGTGAAAAACGTTACATCCTAGCACCTAAAGGCTTAGAAGTTGGCATGACTATCATGTCAGGTCCAGAAGCTGATATCAAAGTAGGTAACGCACTACCATTACAAAACATCCCTATGGGTTCTACAATCCATAACATCGAAATGAAACCTGGTAAAGGTGGACAATTAGTACGTTCTGCTGGTACTTCTGCGCAAGTACTTGGTAAAGAAGATAAGTACGTAATTATTCGTCTTCAATCTGGTGAAGTTCGCATGATTTTGGGAACTTGCCGTGCTACAATTGGTCAAGTTGGTAATGAACAACATGAGTTAATCAACATCGGTAAAGCAGGTCGTAACCGTTGGTTAGGTAAACGCCCAACTGTACGTGGATCTGTAATGAACCCGAACGATCACCCACACGGTGGTGGTGAAGGACGTTCTCCAATTGGTCGTAAATCACCAATGACTCCTTGGGGTAAACCAACTCTTGGTTACAAAACTCGTAAAAAGAAAAACAAATCCGACAAACTTATCATTCGTCGTCGTAAAAAATAATGTGATTCTTCTGCGGTTCGAACAGAGAGCCGTAGCGAGATCACTGAGGGAGGTTCCAAAATGGGTCGTAGCTTGAAAAAAGGACCTTTTGTTGATGACCATCTTATGAAGAAGGTTGACGCACAAAAGGACTCTGAGAAAAAACAAGTGATCAAAACTTGGTCTCGCCGTTCAACAATTTTCCCGACTTTTATCGGATTAACGATCGCAGTATATGACGGACGTAAACACGTTCCTGTATACGTGACTGAAGATATGGTAGGGCACAAATTGGGCGAATTCGCACCAACACGTGCGTATAAAGGCCATGGCAATGACGATAAGAAAACAAGACGCTAATTGAGAGGAGGATATCCTGATGCAAGCTAAAGCTATTGCTAAAACAGTGCGTATTGCCCCTCGTAAAGTACGATTAGTCGTTGATTTAATCCGAGGCAAGCAAATCGGTGAAGCAGTTGCGATTTTGCGCCTTACACCTAAGGCGGCATCACCTGTTGTTGAAAAGGTGTTGAAATCTGCGGTTGCAAACGCTGAGCACAACTATGATTTAGATGTAAATAAACTAGTTATTTCTGAAGTTTTTGTTGACGAAGGTCCAACATTAAAACGTTTCCGTCCACGTGCAATGGGGCGTGCAAGCGCAATTAACAAACGCACAAGCCACATTACAATCGTGGTATCTGAGAAGAAGGAGGGATAATTCGTGGGTCAAAAAGTACATCCAATAGGATTACGTATCGGCATTATTCGTGACTGGGAGTCTAAATGGTACGCAGAAAAAGACTATGCAACTCTTCTTCACGAAGACTTAAAAATTCGTAGCTACATCGAAACACGTTTGAAAGAGGCTTCTGTTTCTAAAGTAGAAATCGAGCGCGCTGCAAACCGTGTTAACGTTACAATTCACACTGCGAAACCAGGTATGGTTATTGGTAAAGGTGGTACTGAAGTGGAAGCACTTCGTAAAAACCTAAACGCTACTACTGGCAAGCGTGTTCATATTAACATCGTTGAAATCAAACGTGCGGATCTAGACGCAAAATTAGTTGCTGAAAACATTGCGCGTCAATTAGAAAACCGCGTATCTTTCCGTCGTGCACAAAAACAATCATTACAACGCACTATGCGTGCAGGCGCTAAAGGTATTAAAACTCAAGTATCTGGACGTCTAGGCGGCGCTGACATCGCGCGTGCTGAACACTACAGTGAAGGAACTGTACCACTTCATACTTTACGTGCTGATATTGATTATGCACACGCTGAAGCTGACACAACTTATGGTAAGCTTGGTGTTAAAGTCTGGATCTATCGTGGTGAAGTCCTTCCAGTTAAGAAGAATTCTGTGGAAGGAGGCAAATAATATGTTAATGCCTAAACGCGTTAAATATCGTCGCGAACACCGCGGAAAAATGCGCGGAGAAGCGAAAGGCGGTAAAGAAATCACTTTCGGTGAATTCGGCTTACAAGCTGTTGAAGCTAGCTGGATCACTAACCGTCAAATCGAATCTTCTCGTATTGCAATGACACGTTACATGAAACGTGGCGGTAAAGTATGGATTAAAATTTTCCCACATAAGCCTTACACTAAAAAGCCTCTTGAGGTTCGAATGGGTTCCGGTAAAGGTTCTCCTGAAGGTTGGGTAGCGGTAGTTAAACCAGGAAAGATCATGTTCGAAATCGCTGGTGTCTCTGAAGAGGTAGCACGCGAAGCACTTCGACTTGCATCACATAAGCTTCCTGTGAAATGTAAAATCGTAAAACGTGAAGAAATTGGTGGTGAATCTAATGAAAGCTAATGAACTCCGTGACCTTACCACTGCAGAAATCGAACAAAAAGTGAAATCACTGAAAGAAGAGCTTTTCAACCTTCGCTTCCAATTGGCGACTGGTCAATTAGAAAACACAGCTCGCATTAGCCAAGTACGTAAAGCTATTGCGCGTATGAAAACTGTGATTCGTGAAAGAGAAATCAGTGCAAATAACTGATAAAGGAGGTTTTCGAGCATGACTGAGCGTAACCAACGCAAAGTATATACGGGCCGTGTTGTTTCTGACAAAATGGACAAAACTGTAACTGTTATGGTAGAAACATACAAAAAGCATAAGCTTTACGGTAAACGTGTTAAGTACTCTAAAAAGTTCAAGGCGCATGATGAGCAAAACGAAGCTAAATTAGGCGACGTAGTTCGTATCATGGAAACTCGTCCGTTGTCTGCTACAAAACGTTTCCGCCTAGTGGAAGTTGTAGAAAAAGCGGTTATTATCTAAATAGAAATTTCGGAACAGACCAAATTCCGAGAGGAGGTTACCTAAGTGATCCAACAAGAGAGTCGTATGAAAGTTGCTGACAACTCAGGTGCACGTGAAGTTTTAACAATTAAAGTGCTTGGTGGTTCTGGTCGTAAAACTGCTAACATCGGCGATATCGTCGTGTGTACAGTTAAGAAAGCAACACCAGGTGGCGTTGTCAAGAAGGGTGACGTCGTTAAAGCTGTTATCGTTCGCACTAAAAGCGGTGTACGCCGTAAAGACGGTACTTATATCAAATTCGATGAAAACGCATGCGTTATCATTCGTGACGATAAAGGCCCGCGCGGAACTCGTATTTTCGGACCTGTTGCACGTGAATTACGTGACAATAGCTTCATGAAAATCGTATCTTTAGCTCCGGAAGTTCTTTAATCAACTCGAAAGTGCTAAACAAGGAGGTGCGACAGAATGCATGTTAAAAAAGGCGACAAAGTTATGGTGATCTCAGGGAAAGAAAAAGGCAAAACTGGTACAATCATTGCTGCTTTTCCAAAGAAAGACCGTGTGCTAGTTGAAGGTATGAATCTTGTGAAAAAGCACATGAAACCAAACCAGGCAAATCCGCAAGGTGGAATTGTCAGCCAAGAGGCATCAATTCACGTATCGAACGTTATGTTAATCGACCCTAAATCAGGCGAGCCGACTCGCGTAAGTTATAAAGTGGAAGATGGCAAAAAAGTTCGTGTTGCAAAAAAATCTGGCGAACAAATCGATAAATAAGTAAAAGAAGAAGGGAGGTACACACATGAACCGCCTAAAAGAAAAGTTTCTTAAGGAAGTTTCTCCTGCTCTAATGAGCAAGTTTGAATATAAATCAGTAATGCAAGTGCCACAAGTGGATAAAATCGTTATCAACATGGGTGTTGGTGACGCTGTTCAAAACACTAAAGCACTTGACGCTGCTGTAGAAGAATTAACTATCATCACAGGTCAAAAACCTGTTGTAACTAAAGCTAAGAAATCAATCGCTGGCTTCCGTCTTCGTGAAGGTATGCCAATCGGCGCGAAAGTAACATTACGCGGTGAGCGTATGTACGAATTCTTGGACAAATTAATTGCTATCTCTCTTCCACGTGTACGTGACTTCCGTGGTGTTTCTAAAAAAGCATTCGACGGTCGCGGTAACTACACATTAGGTGTGAAAGAACAATTGATCTTCCCTGAAATCGACTACGATAAAGTGTCTAAAGTACGCGGTATGGATATCGTAATTGTAACAACTGCGAACTCTGACGAAGAAGCTCGTGAGTTACTAACACAATTCGGAATGCCGTTCCAAAAGTAAACATAAGGGAGGCGTAAACGTGGCTAAAAAATCAATGATCGCTAAACAAAAGCGCACGCCAAAGCATAATGTACAAGCTTACACACGTTGTGAACGTTGCGGACGTCCGCATTCGGTCTTACGTAAATTTAAACTTTGCCGTATTTGTTTCCGTGAACTTGCTTACAAGGGACAAATTCCTGGCGTGAAAAAAGCCAGCTGGTAATCCCCTAAACTGGGAAGGAGGTTAATGTAATGACAATGACAGATCCGATTGCAGATATGCTGACACGTATTCGTAACGCGAACATGGTTCGCCACGAAAAACTGGAAGTACCTGCTTCAAACATGAAAAAAGAGATCGCTGAGATCCTTAAACGTGAAGGTTTTGTTCGTGACGTAGAATATGTTGAAGATAGCAAACAAGGTATCATTCGCATTTTCTTGAAATACGGTCAAAACAACGAGCGCGTTATTACTGGTTTAAAACGTATTTCAAAACCTGGTCTTCGTGTATATGCGAAAACTAATGAAGTACCTAGAGTATTAAATGGACTTGGGATTGCTTTAGTTTCAACTTCTAATGGTCTATTAACTGATAAAGAAGCACGCGCTAAACAAGTTGGCGGCGAAATCGTAGCTTACGTTTGGTAAAAAGCAACAAACGAATGGAGGTGCAAATAAATGTCTCGTGTAGGTAAAAAACCAATTGAGGTTCCTGCTGACGTTACTGTAACAATTGGTGCAAACAATGAAGTTACTGTAAAAGGTCCAAAAGGCGAGCTTACTCGTACTTTTAATGCAGATATTAAAATCGAAAAAGAAGAAAACGTTGTTACTTTAACACGTCCTTCTGAATCTAAAGAACACCGTACGATTCACGGTACAACTCGTGCTTTGCTTGCAAACATGGTTGAAGGTGTATCTAAAGGGTTCGAACGCAATCTTGAATTAGTTGGTGTTGGTTACCGCGCTTCTTTACAAGGTGAAAAACTTGTATTGAACGTTGGTTTCTCTCATCCAGTAGAATTTACTCCTGAAGATGGCTTAATTGTAGAAGTTCCTACAAACACTAAGATCAGCATCAAAGGAATTAACAAAGAGCGCGTTGGTGCATTAGCATCAAACATCCGTCAAACACGTCCACCAGAGCCGTATAAAGGTAAAGGTATTCGTTATGAAGGCGAAGTTGTTCGTCGTAAAGAAGGTAAAACAGGTAAATAATGCTGCCTAAGCATTAGAAAGGAGTGACCTCTGTGATTACGAAACAAGATAAAAATCAAGTTCGTAAAAAACGTCATGCACGTGTACGTTCTAAAATCACGGGTACAGCTGAACGTCCTCGTTTAAACGTATTCCGTTCTAATAAACATCTATACGCGCAATTGATCGATGATACTGCTGGTGTAACACTTGTAAGTGCTTCTACTATGGAAAAAGATTTCGATGGTAAAGGTAATGTAGAGTCTGCAATCGCAATCGGTGAATCAATCGCTAAACGTGCTACGGAAAAAAACATCAAATCTGTTGTATTCGACCGTGGCGGTTACTTATATCATGGACGCGTTAAAGCTTTAGCTGAAGCTGCTCGCGAAAATGGCTTAGAATTTTAATAAGAAGGAGGGACACATTTCATGCGTCGCATTGATCCAAACAAACTTGAACTTGAAGAACGCGTTGTTACTATTAACCGCGTAGCTAAAGTTGTAAAAGGTGGACGTCGTTTCCGCTTCACTGCATTGGTTGTTGTTGGTGACAAGAATGGCCACGTAGGATTCGGTACTGGTAAAGCACAAGAAGTACCTGATGCTATCCGTAAAGCAGTAGAAGATGCGAAGAAAAACCTGATCGAAGTGCCTATGGTACGTGGTACTACTCCACACTTAATTATCGGTAACTTTGGCGCTGGTGAAATCTTAATCAAGCCTGCTGCTCCTGGTACTGGTGTTATCGCTGGTGGTCCAGTTCGTGCTGTACTTGAGCTAGCTGGTATTACTGATATTCTTTCTAAATCTCTTGGTTCTAACACACCAATCAACATGGTACGTGCTACAATCAATGGCTTAACTGGACTAAAACGTGCTGAGGACGTTGCTAAATTACGCGGCAAATCAGTTGAAGAGTTACTAGGTTAAGGGGGGAAATGACAATGGCAAAATTACAAGTTACCCTCACTAAAAGCGTGATTGGTTCTAAACCAGATCAACGTAAAACTGTAGAAGCTCTTGGCTTACGTAAAATGCATCAAACTGTTGAGCATGCTGACAACGCAGCTATCCGTGGGATGGTTGGGAAAGTAGCTCATTTAGTTTCTGTAAAGGAACTATAAAACGTACTTTAGAATAAGGAGGTGCCACACATATGAAACTGCATGAGTTAAAACCGGCAGAAGGATCTCGTTCTGAGCGCAAGCGTAAAGGTCGCGGGATTGGTTCTGGTAATGGTAAGACTGCAGGTAAAGGTCATAAAGGTCAAAACGCTCGTTCTGGCGGCGGTGTTCGTCCAGGATTTGAGGGTGGTCAAAACCCATTGTTCCGACGCTTACCAAAACGCGGCTTTACGAACATTAACCGTAAAGAATACGCTATTGTGAACCTTGATACATTAAACCGTTTCGAAGAAGGCACAGAGGTTACACCTGCTTTGCTTATTGAAACAGGTTTTGTGAGCAGCGAAAAAGCTGGAATCAAGATTCTTGGTAACGGATCTCTTGACAAAAAGCTTACTGTGAAAGCTCACAAGTTCTCTGCTTCAGCTAAAGAAGCTATTGAAACTGCGGGCGGACAAACAGAGGTGGTATAATGTTTCAGACAATCTCCAACTTTATGCGCGTTAGAGATATACGAAATAAAATTATCTTCACCCTGTTGATGCTGATCGTTTTCCGTCTCGGAACTTTCATTCCGGTACCAAACGTTGATGCTCAAGTCTTGCAAGCAGCTGACCAGTTTAGCTTAATTGGTTTCTTAAATACATTTGGTGGCGGTGCCCTTGCTAACTTCTCGATTTTAGCAATGGGAATCATGCCGTACATCACTGCATCCATCATTGTACAATTGCTACAAATGGATGTTGTACCGAAGTTTACGGAGTGGGCAAAACAAGGTGAAGTCGGAAGACGTAAACTTGCTCAGTTCACACGTTACTTCACAATCGTGTTGGCGTTCATTCAAGCGATGGCAATGTCTTACGGGTTTAACCGTATGTATGGTGGCTCTTTAATTAAAGCCGATGGCATTTCAACGTATATTGTCATAGCTATTGTGTTAACAGGTGGAACTGCGTTCCTTCTTTGGTTATCTGAGCAGATCACTGCTAAAGGTGTCGGTAATGGTATTTCCATTATCATCTTTGCAGGTATCGTTGCTGCGATGCCAAGTACTGCTAACCAAATCTATGCGTCTCAAATTGAAGACGCTGGTGATCAATTATTCATCAAAATTGCGATTTTGGCACTTCTTCTTTTAGCGATTATTGCAATCACTGTAGGAGTCATTTACGTTCAACAAGCGTTACGTAAAATTCCGATTCAGTATGCAAAACGTGTAACTGGCCGTGGTACTACTGGTGCTCAACAGACACACTTACCGTTAAAAGTGAATGCAGCTGGTGTTATTCCAGTTATCTTCGCAGTGGCGTTTATCATTACACCACAAACACTTTCTACCTTCTTTGGACAGAATAAAGTAACAGATTTCATTCAGAACACGTTTGATTACTCGCAACCGGTGGGCATGCTCATCTATGTAGCGTTAATCGTTGCATTTACGTATTTCTATGCGTTCATTCAAGTGAATCCTGAAAATGTTGCCGATAACTTGAAAAAGCAAGGTGCATATATTCCAGGAATTCGTCCAGGAAAAAACACACAAGACTACTTAACAACAGTTTTGTATCGTTTAACTTTCGTGGGTGCGATTTTCCTTGCGCTAGTCGCAGTCATGCCGATTTTGTTCATTAACTTTGCTGGTCTTCCAGCTTCTGCACAAATCGGTGGAACAAGCTTGTTAATCGTTGTCGGTGTTGCACTGGAAACGATGAAACAGCTCGAAGCACAACTAGTGAAACGCCACTACAAAGGCTTCATGAAATAATGTAGGTTTAGAGGAACGATTTCGTTCCTTTTATCCTGCAAATTGTAGCAGGGGGCAAAACGTATGAATATCGTTTTAATGGGTCTGCCAGGTGCAGGTAAAGGCACTCAAGCAGATAAAATTGTTGAGAAGTACGAAATCCCTCATATTTCTACAGGCGACATGTTCCGAGCAGCTATAAAAGATGGTACGGAACTAGGCCTAAAAGCCAAATCGTTTATGGATGAGGGTGCATTAGTACCTGATGAAGTAACGATCGGAATTGTCCGTGAAAGATTAAGCAAAGCTGATTGTGAAAAAGGATTTCTATTGGACGGGTTTCCACGTACTGTTCCTCAAGCTGAAGCACTTGATGCGCTTTTAGCAGATTTGAACAAAGACGTAGAGCACGTTTTGAACATCCAAGTTGAACAAGAAGATTTGATTAAGCGCCTAACTGGTCGTCGCATCTGTAAAGTCTGCGGCACTGCGTACCATTTAATCTTCAATCCATCTCAAAAAGATGGAGTGTGTGATAAAGATGGGGGCGAGCTTTACCAGCGCGCGGATGACAATCCGGAAACGGTCACAAACCGTCTGGAAGTAAATATGAAACAAACACAACCTTTGCTTGACTATTATGGCAACAAAGGCGTGTTGACAAATATTAACGGTCAGCAAGACATTCATAAGGTATTTGCTGATTTAAACGCTCTTTTAGAGGGCAACCGCAGCTGAACCTAGCGGCACGCTTGTAAACGGAATTTAATTTCTAGAGCTGCAAAAGCAAATTATGCCCGATATACGAAAGAACGAAATAGACAATGTTACGTCTAAGAGGATCCCTTTGTCCTTTCGTGCATTTCTACTTCCGACAAGGTATAATGGGTTTCGTGGAAGCATCTGTGTAACGGATATGGTGGAACTCATCCAAGGCATTCCGAGCGGTCGTGTTTACATGAGGGAGACAAGGTTCACCCGGGTCAGTCTACTCCGTAGGTTGCCAGAAGCGAAGCCTGACGAGTGTCTTTCGAACATCTCTCATGCAAAACAAACATATGTTGAAACGAAAAGAATCCTACACGGGTTTCGATTTGCGGAACATTCCGTTTGATTTGATGATGAGAACCTGATTTTTTATACAGAAGGGAGACAGGGTTGATGGCGAAAGACGATGTAATTGAAGTCGAAGGTACAGTTGTTGAGACTTTGCCAAACGCGATGTTTAAGGTAGAATTGGAAAACGGTCATACGATTCTTGCACATGTTTCGGGCAAAATCCGTATGCACTTTATCCGCATCCTGCCTGGAGATAAAGTCACAATTGAACTTTCTCCTTACGATTTAACTCGCGGTCGTATCACATACCGTTTTAAATAATCTTTTGCACTCCGGACCACTAAGGAGGTTGGGTTAGATGAAAGTGAGACCATCTGTGAAACCGATCTGCGAAAAATGTAAAGTTATTCGCCGACGCGGTAAAGTAATGGTAATCTGTGAAAATCCTAAACATAAACAAAAACAAGGCTAATTTGAAGGAGGTGCACGACACACATGGCTCGTATTGCTGGTGTTGACATTCCGCGCGATAAACGCGTTGTTATTTCATTAACATATATTTTCGGGATTGGTAAAACAACTGCACAAAAAGTTTTAGCTACTGCAGGAGTTGCTGAAGATACACGCGTGCGTGATCTTACAGAAGACGAATTGAACAAAATTCGTGAATCAATCGGTGCTTTCAAGGTAGAAGGTGACCTTCGCCGTGAAGTATCATTAAACATTAAACGCTTGATGGAAATCGGTTCATTCCGTGGTATCCGTCATCGTAGAGGTTTACCTGTTCGCGGTCAAAATACGAAGAACAATGCGCGTACGCGTAAAGGTCCTCGTAAAACTGTTGCTAACAAGAAAAAATAATCGGTAAAGGAGGTTTCTTCCTAACATGGCACGTAAACAACAAACACGTAAGCGTCGTGTGAAAAAGAATATCGAATCCGGTATTGCTCACATCCGCTCTACATTTAACAACACAATTGTAACGATTACAGATATGCAAGGAAATGCGGTATCTTGGTCAAGTGCTGGTTCACTTGGTTTCAAAGGTTCTCGTAAATCAACTCCGTTTGCTGCGCAAATGGCTGCTGAAGCAGCGGCGAAAGCTTCTGTGGAACACGGTCTTAAGACGTTAGAAGTAACGGTAAAAGGTCCTGGTGCTGGTCGTGAAGCTGCAATTCGTGCACTTCAAGCTGCTGGTCTAGATGTTACAGCTATTAAAGATGTAACTCCAGTTCCGCATAACGGTTGCCGACCACCAAAACGTCGTCGCGTGTAATAGGTGCGACTCAATTAATTGATTGAGAACATCATTTCTTGTACAAACTGAGTTGTGCAATCACCGATAAGTCTTAGTACTTATTGATTTCTGATGGAACGAACCTATACATTCGATGTTTTGAAGGAGGGTATATTTGAATGATCGAAATTGAAAAACCAAAGATTGAAACGGTTGAGATCAGCGAAGGTGCCAAATTTGGCAAGTTTGTTGTAGAACCGCTTGAGCGTGGATATGGAAACACATTAGGTAATTCCCTACGTCGTATCCTTTTGTCTTCTTTACCAGGGGCTGCTGTAACTTCTATTCAAATTGATGGCGTGCTTCACGAGTTCTCTACTATTGAGGGCGTAGTTGAAGATGTCGCTTCAGTTATTATGAACGTGAAGAAACTAGCTCTTAAAATCTACTCTGACGAAGAAAAAGTCATTGAGATTGATGTTAAAGGTGATGGAACGGTTACAGCTGCTGACATTACACATGACAGTGATGTAGAAATTTTAAATCCTGATCTCTATATTGCAACAATCGGTAAAAATGGTCATTTGCGTATGCGTATGTATGCACAACGCGGCCGCGGTTACACTCCTGCTGATCAAAACAAACGTGAGGATCTTCCTATCGGCGTGATCCCAATCGACTCTATATATACTCCAGTTTCACGCGTCAATTTCCAAGTAGAAAATACTCGTGTTGGTCAAATGACTAACTTCGATAAACTTTCTCTTGATGTGTGGACAGATGGCAGCATCGGTCCTAAAGAGGCGATTTCGCTTGGCGCGAAAATTTTAACGGAGCATTTAAATATCTTCGTTGGTATGACTGATGAGGCAAAAACTGCTGAAATCATGGTTGAGAAAGAAGAAGACCAAAAAGAAAAAGTGTTGGAGATGACTATCGAAGAGCTTGATCTTTCTGTTCGTTCTTATAACTGCTTGAAGCGCGCTGGTATCAACACGGTACTTGAGTTAGCTAACAAGTCAGAAGACGACATGATGAAAGTACGTAACCTTGGACGTAAATCACTAGAAGAAGTAAAAGCGAAGTTAGAAGAGCTTGGCTTAGGATTACGCAAAGAAGACTAAGCGACTTTTTTGATATAACAGATTAATATTCAACAAAGGAGGTAAACATCTATGGGTTACAGAAAACTTGGTCGTACAAGTTCTCAACGTAAAGCGATGTTACGTGACTTAACAACTGATTTGATCATCAACGAACGCATTCAAACGACAGAAGCTCGTGCGAAAGAACTTCGTTCAGTTGTTGAAAAAATGATTACATTAGGTAAACGTGGAGATTTGCATGCACGCCGTCAAGCTGCATCTTATATTCGTCGTGAACTAGTGACTGCTACTGATGAAGAAGGCACTGAAACAACAGTTTATGCTTTGCAAAAATTGTTTGATGATGTAGCACCACGCTACGCTGATCGTCAAGGCGGATACACACGTATTATGAAAATGGGACCTCGTCGTGGAGACGGAGCACCTGTTGTAGTGATTGAATTAGTTTAATCATCACAATTCGAAGAGGGTTCTAGGTTAGTAGCCGCCCTCTTCTTTTTAAAAGAAAAGATTTATACGACATAATGAAAAGCAGAGCGTTACGATGAGCGGACCTTTAGGTAGCGTCTCGTCTAGCTCTACGCACCTCATTCACGTAGACGGTCTGAGCAACCGAATACGAAAAAGATATAGAAGAGCGCATTTCTCTGAATGAGGTGCGCGCTTTTTTATTTCATTGATAGAAAATATTCATTATTTGGATATCAGTGTATGAATATATACTCAGTTTGCACCTTTACTGGTGCAAACTGTGTTTTTGTAATAGTGTAAAATAGAAACATTGACGAGAATGAGTTGAGTTCGAGCAGAGTAAGAGGAGGTCATATAGAGATGACAGAAATAATATCACTACATGAAGTCACCTATACATATTCACCAGAAGAAAAAGATGCGCGAAAAGCTGTAGAAAACATTTCTTTTTCTGTCAATGATGGCGAGTGGATTGCAATTGTTGGTCATAATGGTTCTGGTAAATCCACAATGGCGAAACTCATGAATGGACTGTTATTTCCTCAATCGGGGGAAGTACGTGTTCTTGGTGAAACGCTGAATGAAGAGAATTTATGGGATATTCGTTCACAAATGGGCATGGTATTTCAAAACCCAGACAATCAATTTGTCGGGGCTACCGTCCAGGATGATGTCGCTTTTGCTTTGGAAAATAACGGAGTTCCGTTTAAAGATATGGTTGTACGTGTGCACGAGTCCCTTGCGCAAGTGAAAATGGAAAATTTCTTAGATAGTGAACCTCATCATTTATCTGGGGGACAGAAGCAACGAGTAGCCATTGCGGGTGCATTGGCTTTAAAGCCGAGAATTCTTATCTTGGATGAAGCTACTTCTATGCTCGACCCACAAGGGCGAGAAGAAGTATTAACTACAGTTCGTAGATTACGGGAGAAAACACAGTTAACGGTTTTATCCATAACGCATGATCTCGAGGAAGCTTTACTTGCTGATCGCATTTTTGTAATGAATAACGGGCACAAATACGCTGAAGGCACACCAGCTGAAATTTTTTCTCGTGGAGAAGAACTGGTGGCACTAGGATTAGATCTGCCATTTGCCATGAAAATGGGCAGTCTATTACGTGCGAATGGAATAGAGTTAAAAAACGAACACATGTCAGAACAAGAGTTGGTGAATGATGTATGGACATCCAACTTCAACAAGTAGGGTATGCCTACGCCAAAGGGACACCTTTTGAAAAGCGTGCACTATACGACGTGGATTTACATATTCCTTCTGGTTCCTACCAGGCTATTATCGGACATACTGGCTCAGGGAAATCGACTTTACTGCAACATTTAAATGCACTATTGAAACCATCTGAAGGGTCAGTACAGCTTGGCGATATGACGATTGAAGCTGGCAAGAAAGCGAAGAACTTAAAATCGATTCGTCAGCAAATTGGCATCGTTTTTCAATTTCCTGAACATCAATTGTTTGATGAGACTGTATTGAAAGATATCATGTTTGGACCTTTAAACTTTGGCGTACCAAAAGAAGAGGCGGAGCGACGGGCACGTGTCTTAGCTGACCAACTGGGTTTACCTGAAGAAGTACTGGACAAGTCACCGTTCGATTTGTCGGGTGGTCAAATGCGACGAGTGGCCATTGCGGGTGTGTTGGCGATGGAACCTAGCGTCTTGGTATTAGATGAGCCTACAGCAGGTTTGGACCCACGTGGGCGTCAGGAAATCATGGATTTGTTCCACCAACTGCATGTAGAAAAAGGATTAACCACGGTTTTGGTAACCCATTCCATGGAAGATGCGGCGCGCTATGCAGATCGAGTAGCGATCATGCATGATGGCCGATGTGTTCTAAGTGGCGATCCGGTCACTATTTTCGGAAATGACGAGAGACTTGCTGAATATCGTTTAGCAGCACCACGTGTTGTACGTTTCCAACGTCAAGTTGAAGCTCGACTAGGTTATCCATTGGACAGACTCTGCTTGACGGAAGAACAGTTAGCGCTGGAAATAAGTCGTGTCGTCCAAAGGGAGCGTGATTCCTTATGATGGAAAAAATGATATTTGGTCGTTATATTCCAGGGGATTCATTTGTACATAAACTGGACCCTCGTTCGAAACTGGTATTTGTCTTTTTGTTTATTGCCATTGTCTTTTTGGCAAACAATGCTGTGACATATGCATTAATTCTTGCATTCACTTTAGGAACTGTTTTGCTATCACGTATTCGTCTATATTTCTTAATTAATGGGTTGAAACCCATCATGTTTTTACTCATATTTACTTTCCTGATCCACATCTTCTTTACAAAAGAAGGAGACTTATTGTGGAAATGGCAGTTTATCGAAGTGTATGAAGAAGGACTGAGACAAGGTATTTTCATTTCCACTCGATTTTTGGTTCTGGTCTTTATCACATCCATTTTAACACTGACCACTTCGCCGATTTCAATAACAGATGGAATGGAAGTTCTATTGAACCCTTTCAAGCGTTTCAAATTACCCGTGCATGAACTCGCGTTGATGATGTCGATTTCGTTGCGCTTTATTCCAACGTTGATGGATGAAACTGATAAAATTTTGAAAGCCCAGATGGCCCGCGGATCCGATATTAGTACGGGCTCCATCAAAGAGCGAATCAAAGCGGTTGTGCCGTTACTTATCCCTTTGTTTGTCAGTGCATTTAAACGGGCAGAAGATTTAGCTGTAGCGATGGAAGTACGTGGCTACCGTGGTGGAGAAGGGCGAACACGATACCGTCAATTAAAGTGGGATTGGCGGGACAGTACTGCCCTCGCTATGTTAGGGATTTTAACTTTATTACTTTGGTGGCTCCGATCGTAAAACTGGAGGGAAAAATGCAGTGAAACGCTTAAAAGCAATTATCATGTATGACGGCTATGGATTTGCCGGCTATCAAGTGCAGCCTAATGCTCGAACGGTACAGCTCGAACTGGAGCGTGTCCTGACAAAAATGCACAAAGGGACAATCGTACGTGTTGTGGCAAGTGGCCGCACAGATGCTGGTGTTCATGCGATTGGACAAGTCATCCATTTTGATACCGACCTGCAATTTCCCATCGAGCGATGGCAACGGGCACTAAATGTTCAGCTGCCCGGTGATATCCGAGTGGTGTCTGTGGAAGAAGTATCAAATGATTTTCACGCGCGGTATGGGACTACGGGCAAAGTGTATCGATACAAATGGGGCTTAGGAGACGTTGAGAGCCCTTTTAAGCGTCATTACGTCGTTTATATGCCTGGAGCCAATCCGGACATCGAACGAATGAGAGAAGCCGCTCAAGCGTTTTTAGGTACACATGATTTTACGAGTTTTTGTTCAGCTCGCACAGAAGTAATCGACCGGGTCCGAACCATCAAACGATTAGAATTGATTGAAAGTGAGCAGGGTGAGCTTCATATGGTGATTGAAGGCGACGGGTTTTTATATAATATGGTTCGCATCATTGCGGGGAATTTGTGGGAAGTTGGGATTGGTCGTCGCGAGCCGGGCGACATGGTACTAATGCTTGCCGCAATGGATCGCAAAAAGGCCGGTAAAACCGCGCCGGCACACGGTTTGTACTTAGAATCTGTATTTTATTCCGAATGAAGCAACACGTCCAGGTGTTTTAAAATAATTCCTTGACTTTTTGTTCCATACGTTATATGATGACACATGGTATTTCATTAACCCCACAATAAGCCCCGAAACTTGTTGTTGATGATGATATAGAAAATTTTAAATCAGATTAGATCGAATTAGGAGGACAAAATACATGCGTACAACATTCATGGCTAAAGGTCACGAAGTAGAGCGTAAATGGTTAGTAGTAGACGCAGAAGGCCAAACACTTGGTCGTTTAGCTTCTGAAGTAGCTGCTATCTTACGTGGAAAAAACAAACCAACATTCACACCACACGTTGACACAGGTGATCACGTGATCATTATCAACGCTGAGAAAATCGAATTGACTGGTAAAAAATTGACAGACAAAATTTACTACCGTCATACACAATTTGCTGGTGGATTGAAAAAACGTACTGCATTACAAATGCGTACAAACTACCCTACAAAAATGCTTGAATTAGCAATCAAAGGGATGCTTCCTAAAAACTCTTTAGGTCGTCAAACGTTCACTAAACTTCACGTATACGCTGGAGCAGAACATCCACATGCAGCACAAAAACCAGAAGCTTATGAGCTTCGCGGATAATCATAGAGGAGGATACAACCTTGGCACAAGTTCAATATATCGGCACAGGTCGTCGTAAAAGCTCAACTGCACGTGTACGTTTAGTACCGGGCGAAGGCAAAATCGTAATCAACAAACGTGACGTAGAAGACTACGTACCATTCGCAACATTACGCGAAATCATCAAACAACCATTAGTAGCAACTGAAACAGTTGGAAGCTACGATATCCATGTAAACGTTAATGGTGGTGGATACACAGGTCAAGCAGGCGCAATCCGTCATGGTATTGCTCGTGCACTACTTCATGTAGATCCTGATTTCCGTCCAGCATTGAAATCTGCAGGATTGTTAACTCGTGACTCACGCATGAAAGAACGTAAAAAATACGGTCTTAAAGGCGCTCGTCGTGCACCTCAGTTCTCAAAACGTTAATCTTCGGATTTTCAAAAACCCTTTCCCATTCGTGGGAGAGGGTTTTTTTGTGTATGGAAAATTGTTTTGACCACAGATTATAACTCAATATACGTGCGGTTTGCTCTTTTGCTGTTCTATAAATATAGATCTTGCTCGTTTTAACTGTTGTTCTATTTATTCGTATTCGTTGATATTAATGAATATAAGGAATCGGAGGAGGATAAATAATAGCAAGTGTGTGTGTACACAAATTACGGTCCTAGTGTAATTAAAAAAGGAAGGGAATTGAATAAGTGAAATCAAGCAAATTAAATGCAAGAATTATCGGAGTGCTTTATATTGTTGCGACGGTTGCGGCAATCATAGGGCTTATTTTGTATAATCCGATTCTCAATGACCCTGATTACCTCGTTTCGGGAGCTAAAAACGAAAACCAGATAATACTTGGGGCGATTTTTGAGTTGATTCTGGCATGTTCTGCTATTGGCACTGCCATTATGCTATATCCATATATAAGAAAACAAAATGAAAGCATTGCACGTGGGTATGTGTGTTTCCGTTTTTTTGAAACTGTTCTCATTGTAATTGGCATAGTCAGCGTACTTTCTCTATTGACGTTAAGCCAGGTATTCGTAAGTTCAGATAATCCGAGTATATCCGCATATCAAACTTCAGGCGCATTGTTACTGGCAGTACATGACTGGACTTTTATTTTGGGTCCCAACTTCATGTTAGGTGTAAACACTTTGATGTATAGCTATTTGCTTTATCAATCTAAACTTGTACCCAGATTTATATCCGTCATGGGCCTTGCAGGAGCATCAATGATTATAATCGCAGCTTTGTTAGAAATGTTCGGGGTGATTCAGCAGGTTTCAACATGGGGAACCATCCTGGCAATTCCGATCTTCTTCTTTGAAATGATATTAGCGGTATGGCTGATCGTGAAAGGGTTCAATGCAAAAATGCTTCAATCTGCTTCGGTTTCATAATTGTTTGCATGAACTTTTTAATTGCACCTCAGTTCTCAAAACGTTTATCTTCGGATTTTCAAAAACCCTTTCCCATTCGTGGGAGAGGATTTTTGGTGTTTAAAATGAAGGTACTCGTATAACTTGATATGTATTACTTTTGTTTAATACTTCCAAGTTTCTTTACATAGAATAGCAAGGATGAACATACGAAGGGGGACCACTTTGAATAATCCAGGTTATTATGCAGTGCAAAGATATGATATGCAGGCTCTGCAAAATTCTCTGATGTTGATGGCCGAAGCAGTGCAAGGGGAACAGGAAGATCGTCTTTTTTATGATTATTTAATATCAGTAGCACCAACGCAAGAGGACAAGGACATCATTGCTTCCATACGTGACGATGAGATCCGTCACAATCTGATGTTCAAACAAATGTATAAAATGTATACCGGACAGGATGTACCGGATGCTCCAGGAGAAGAATTTACCAAACCTTCTTCATATGAGGAAGGCTTACAGCAAGCATTGTTCGGGGAACTAAGGGCAGTGGAGAAGTACCGAGTAATTCGGCAAGGCTTACCTGATCGCCAAAATAGGGACTTGGTGTTTAACATTCTTACTGACGAATTGAAGCATGCTTCGAAATATAATTTCCTCTATACCGAAAATCGAACAAGGGATATCGGATCAGGCAGTTCAACGAATAGGAAATCGCCTGACGATTGGATCAGATACACAGAATTCCTGGTGGAAGAAGCACTCGAAGATGAAAAGAGGGGCATCAATTCTACACACATTTATCAGGAATTCATTTTGATGGGCATACTCGTTGGCCAAGGATACACACCACAACAGGCTTACGAGACAGTTGAAGCATGGGAAAAGACAGGAGAATCCAAACTTCTGCAGGCAAGTAAAAAAATGAACAATCAGTAAAGAAAGTAAACCGAAACCGCAGTTAGGATGTCAGGTAGACAGTTTAGTGCTCCAGGTAGACAGAAGGGCTATCCAAGTAGACAGTTTTCGCTTCCAGGTAGACAGAATGGACTTCTGTCAAGAAAGTGTACACTTTTTTATTAATATTCTCGCAAAACAAAGTGCCTACCGCACTACGTTTGGTGAAGAGTTCTAAAAGAGAAAGTGAAAGACCATCACTTTCTCTTTTAGAGCTCTATGGTTAATTTAGGAGATTTTTGGCGCACTTAATAAACGGTACTTTTTCTCGTAGTAACTAGGAGATAAGTATCCTATGGTGGAGTGTCTTCGACGCTCATTATAAAAGCTAATAATGTAATTTGTTATAGCTTTCCGTGCTTCAGACCGGGTTTTAAATTTTGTACGATAAATCAATTCTTTCTTGATTGTGRCATGAAAAGACTCAATACAAGCATTGTCATAAGGATCACCTTTRCGGCTCATGCTAATTTGAATGTCATGTTCAAGTAATTTATCAACRTAATCCGTCGARCAGTATTGAGCTCCACGATCTGAATGATGAATGAGGTTATCTGAGACTTCACGTGAAWTAWAAGCATTTTCTAGTGCCTGTARAGGCAAGTCCTTTYGCATGTGARCATCTAATGACCATCCAATGATTTTACGAGAATATAGATCCATAATACTCGCCAAATATAACCACCCTTCTGAAGTCCAAATATAGGTGATATCTGCAACCCAGATACGATTCGGTTCACTTATGTTGAAGTTGCGATTCACTAGATYTGGATATATGTGCTGGTCATGTTTAGAGTCTGTGGTAACCATGTACTTATCGCTTTGRATGGCCCYTAGGCCAATTTCTCGCATATAACGTGCTACAGTCTTAAGTGAAATTTCGAATCCCCAATTGAGAARATCTTGATGAATTCGAGGACTTCCATAAGTACAGTAACTTTCGTAATAAGATTTAGAGATTTTTCTGCAAACATCCTCCTTGTATTTTTGCTTTTCAAGGTTTGGATTTTTCATTCGAGCCTTCCAGCGGTAGTAACCTGTCYTGGAGACACCCAATACATGGCACATCTTTTCCACAGAGTAATTTCCTTCMTGATYAAATATAAATCCGAAAATGACTACTGGTTTTTGGCAAAGATGTGCATGGCCTTTTTTAATATTTCAAGCTCTTCCTGCAAGTCACTAAGTTGTTTTTTATAGGTATTCTCCATTTTCTTCACGTCCGAATCTGAATGGAAAATGATTTTACCTGMATCTGGATTCAGTTTCTGTTTGTATTCRCCTATCCATTTATAAAGTGTGGATCTTGGAATTTCTAATTCACGAGCAACCTCCGYWGCTCTGCGTCGGTCTTCRACAATGATTTTAGCTATTTGTTCTTTGTACTCATGCGAATAATGTTTCCCATTCAATTTCAGCGCCTCCGCCCAGTTTCTTTTAGTATAAAGATTCTCTTTCAGGCGTGTACACTTTTTAGACTAACCCCAGAATGAGTCGCCAGGTTGTATAAAATCAAGCGCACTCTTAAGACTGGGTGAAATACAGTGGGCACTTTATCACATCATGGTAACGGGGGAAGAAGAATCGGTTATTATATTACGGTTGAAGAGAATGTGAATATTTACGTTGAGGATTTGAATCCTGGAAATGGCAAGCCCATTCTGTTTTTGCATGGATGGCCAGCCAATCATAAAATGTTTGAATATCAGTTCGATCAGCTACCTGCAATGGGTTACCGCTGTATCGGAATCGATCATCGGGGATTTGGAAAATCTGATCGCCCTTGGGATGGTTATAATTACGATCGAATGGCTGATGATGTACGAGTTATAATCGATACGCTGCAATTGGAGGATGTCATTCTAGCTGGTCACTCAATGGGAGGCGCGATTGCCATACGCTATATGGCCCGCCATGAAGGCCATAAAATTTCAAAGCTGGCTCTTTTTGGCGCAGCTGCACCTTCCTTTACCGAACGTCCTGATTTTCTATATGGAAAAACAACAGAAGAAGTAAATCAATTGATTCAAGAAACGTATACCAATCGACCGCAAATGCTGGCTGGTTTTGGCGATATTTTTTTCGCAAGGTATCTAACTGAAAGTTTTATTGATTGGTTTCAGAGTTTAGGATTAGAAGCTTCCGGTCATTCAACTGCCATGTGTCTCTTGGCACTAAGGGATGAAGACTTACGAAATGATCTAGCCAAAATCCATGTTCCTACCGCCATTTTCCATGGGAAACAAGATAAAGTATGTCCATATGTATTGGGCGAGTTAATGCATGAGGGTATAAAAGGATCGGAACTCATTCCTTTTTATTACAGTGGGCATGGGTTGTTCTATTGTGAGATGAAAAAATTTAATAGGGAGCTCGTTCGCTTTATCGGATAAAAAAGGAACAAGTTAGCAGATGGCTTCACATATTAATAAGTTTAGTCATCTTTTTTGTTTGTAGGACGACAGATGGATTTTTCAATTTGAAATATTTACGAAAAGTAATCATATACATTCAGTAAGGTGATTTTAAGAAGGTGGAATAGCATGCCCTTTATACATAAAACGATATCGATTGTTGTTGGAAGTTTGTTGATGGCAATAGGCGTGAACGTTTTTCTGATTAACCATGAGTTATTGGATGGTGGCACTTTTGGGATGGGGTTAATATTGCATTACCTGACAGGGATGCAAGTGGGATTGCTGGTGATCCTGTTGAGTATTCCTGTATTGATTCTTGCTTTGTTTTATAATCGATCTTTTTTATACAATAGTATTCACGGTATGCTGATTTCTTCCTTCGTAGTGGATTTAACGTATAATCCGTTACGGGCCTTAGGTTATGTTCTGGATCAAAATCCGTTAGGGAGCGCAGTACTAGGGGGCATATTTGTTGGTGCTGGAATAGGACTCATGCTTCGTTACGATACTAGTATTGGCGGAACGGATTTGCTGGGACAAATTATAGCAAATTATTTGAAAATCAATCCCGGAGTGATTATCTTTATGATTGATTTCATTATAGTTTTTACAGGTTACTTTTTAATTGACGACAGTTCTTTGGTTTTATCATTTATCACAGTAATCTGTGTGGGGACGATGACTAGTCTGCTAGCTATGAAGAGTAAAAAGGTAAAAGTACCTGTTATTTCATTTGGAGTTTGATTATAAAAGAGTTGGAGTGTTTTCGGGCTTTCGAACAAATAGAAATTTATAAAATGGCCGCGATCCTCTTTCGAGGTTTGTGGCCATTTATTTTGAGTTTAACATATGAGTTCTCAAATGATACCGGATTCAAATGTCACATCTGGAATATCTCTGGAACCGAAAATTAGAAGGGAAATGAACACAACAAGTAAAATCACATTCACAAATTTCACTCCATCAAAACTGGAACTACTTTTAGCATCAAAACAATTCAAATGTATCACTTCCTTTTTTTATTCATGCGTTTACTTAGGGCATCAAACACTTCGTCAAGGGTCATGTCACCGTTTTTATCCAAAAAATCAGCCATCTGATTCGTTTTATCATCTTTTAAATTTCGGTATTTCCCAATTAATGTCACGCTAATACTGGGGGAGTTACGAAATAGTTGAACTGATTCCACTTTTAATTTACCTAAGAGTAGTAAAGAGGCGGCTATGATATCGAGGTCTTGCCCTTTCAATAAGTCATGCAGGGTGTATTTTGAATTTAACTGTTTTCGAAACTGATCGTCATTCATGCTGGAAGTCCCCCCTCTTACTATCGTATGTAATTTAACGAGAAAGGTTTGTAGAACTTCATCCCCCTATAGTGAATAAGCAATCTTACATTCGGAAATAATGAAAAAGGCGGTGCAGTGAGAGGAAGGGGAAGTTACATATGGATCTGGATAATTATAGTTTTTTAGAGATGATTGTTAGAACGACCGTTACTTTTGTGGTCTTGCTTGGTCTTGCACGGCTTTTAGGTAAGGAACAATTAAGTCAGTTAACCTTTTTTAATTACATAACCGGTATCACTATTGGTTCGATAGCTGGTGAAGTGGTTGCACATGACGATACTCATTATTTCAATGCGATAACATCATTGATTTGGTGGTCTATTCTAACAGTGATTTTCAGTTATATATCAATGAAATCAGCCAAGGCAAAATCATTACTCGATGATAAACCGATGATTGTCATAAAGAATGGAAAGATTTTGGAGAACGGACTTAAGAAAAGCCGCCTTCCTATTGGAGATTTAAATATGTTACTAAGAATGCAGGGGATTTTCTCAGTTAAGGATGTGCATTTTGCCGTTTTGGAAACAAACGGAGAGCTGAGTGTTTTCAAAAAAGTTGCGCAGCAATCAGCGACGAAGCAAGATGTAAAAGCACAAATCGTTGTACCGAAATATATGCCCTGCACAATCATTGCGGAAGGTAAAATCATTCTTCGAAATTTGCAGGGAGCTGGCGTAACAGAAGAGTGGGTAATGAAACAGTTGAAGAAACATGGCGTGAATTCAATACAACAAGTATTCTATGCCGAGATTGAATCGGATGGCACCATTTACATTGATTTAGGAGAAGACGATTGAAATACCGTTAATATTTGACGAAACCTTTTCTTTTCATGGAAAAGGTTTTATATGTTTTAAAAGCAATCAATCTTTTGCTCATAGTTCGCCTCGGACATACGTATAGTGAGTTTAAAAGGTGGTGTCGTACGCGTTGAAACGCTGGATAGTAATTGGACTTTTATTGTTAGTTTCAGTAACGGTTGTGGTTTATGAAACGCAAGCTTCCGATCGCGCATTCTTTTTGCCTGCCCCTCTTGGTGGAATGAAAATTGTGGTAGACCCGGGTCATGGAGGAATGGACGGGGGAGCATCGGTGGGTGAGGTCGTCGAGTCAGATATTACGCTTGCACTGGGGAAAGAGCTCGAGAAGGAATTGAAGAAGTTGGGTGCAGAAGTAGTCATGACACGTTCACATGCAGATGATGCAGTAGCGGAGCACAATCCAAAAGCAACTTTTCCGACAATTCGAGCTAGAAAACTCGCTGATTTGAAATTGCGTGAAGAAATGATTGTTAATTCAGATGCGGATTTATTTATCAGTGTTCATGTAAACTCCATACCGGATGCAAGATGGCGCGGAGCTCAAGTGTTTTACCATAGAGACGGCCATGAAGGTGGAGCGGCTATTGCAAAAGCGATTCAAGGTGCCATCCGGGAACATATCGGAAACACCGACCGTGAAGCATTGGCAATCAAACAAGTTTATTTATTGAAAAAAGCAACTGTGCCGGCGGTCTTAGTGGAAACTGGTTTCTTAAGTAATCCTGAAGAACGAAAGTTGCTGACATCAAAAGATTACCAGGAGCAAATGGCAGAAGCGATTGCTGATGGCATTGAAAAGTATGTAGACAGTCAAATGCAATGACATGAATGACCATGTTCCGGTAATTTAGAAAAGTTGACGAGTAACCGTTTATCAATCCTACCCACTCAATCTGGATATCTTACAACACTACCACCTCCAATTGGATATGATATACTATAGGACGAAATGTACATTGAAGGAGTGTCTAAATTGATGAATGAACAACAGGTCCGTGAAATGCTCGGGCAATTACTGGACCCTTTTTTACATAAAACGTTACTCGAAACAAATGGCATTAAAGAAGTATCCATTAAAGAAGAAAAAAATCACGTTAGTGTAAAGCTGGCGATTGCGAAAACAAACACTGCGGAACAAATGCAGTTGCAAATGAAAGTTGTAGACTCATTGAAACAAGCGGGCGTTGGTACAGTGGGGATTCGCTTTGAAGAATTACCTGCAGAAGTGTTGGCACAATTCCGTGGAACGGCAACAGAGTCTGAAGCTCAGGATTTGTTGTCGCCATTAAATAAAGTGGAATTTATCTCAATTGCCTCAGGTAAAGGAGGCGTAGGGAAGTCTACGGTTTCCGTCAATTTGGCAGTGGCATTAGCTCGTTTAGGAAAAAAAGTCGGATTAATCGATGCGGATATTTATGGATTCAGCGTGCCGGATATGATGGGAATACAACAAAGCCCAAAAATTGATGGCAATCGCATCATTCCAGTTGAACGTTTTGGCGTAAAAGTCATCTCAATGGGCTTCTTCGTAGAAGATAATGCGCCTGTAGTATGGCGTGGTCCGATGCTAGGGAAAGTATTAGATCAATTCTTTAAAGATGTTGAGTGGGGCGAGCTGGATTATTTACTACTTGATTTACCACCTGGAACAGGTGACGTTGCACTCGATATCCATCAAATGATTCCAGCATCAAAAGAAATCGTGGTAACAACACCTCATCCAACCGCAGCATTCGTGGCAGCACGTGCTGGTGCTATGGCTCTACAAACGGATCATGAAGTACTAGGTGTAATTGAAAATATGGCATGGTTCGAGTCGAAAACATCTAACGAAAAAGAATATGTTTTCGGTAAAGGTGGCGGTCCGAAGCTTGCAGATGAGCTTCGTACAGAGCTTCTTGGGCAAATTCCATTAGGTCAACCTGATTGGAACGAGGATGATTTTGCACCATCTGTTTATTCACGTTTACACACAACGGGTAAAATTTATGAAGAAATTGCTTCAAAAGTCATTAATAAATTAACAAAATAATGTAAAACCCCCGCTCAGCATATTACGAGCGGGGGTTTCTGTTATTGTGGTTTATTTCCTCCGGCGTCTTTACTACCGCCACCAGATCCTTTTGATGATGATTTCCCTTGTTCTTCAGTCATGCCAGCCGCTTTAATTAATTCTACCCATTTAGCTTTTAGAAGCGGACTATCAATCGTTTCCTGCACAATTTTTTCGATTTCTTTGCGATTTGTTGACGACTTTAAAATTGTTTCCATTTGTTTTTGCATGTCAGGTTGTCCAAAGAATGATTCTAATTCCTTTTGGAAAGAAGCATCTTTCATTAAATCAGTCATGATTTTTTGTTGCTGTTCCTTCATGCTTTTAGCAAATGTTTCGGAGAAGGTTGGATCTTTAAAAGTATCCTTCCAAAACTTTTCCGCATCCTTAGAAAGAAGTGTGTTTTCAATTGAGCTTTTTACATCTTCCTGTTCCAAAACTAACAGTTCTTTAAATTCAGGATCCGAAAGCATTTGTCGCATTACCTTTTTGCCTTCTTCAGTTTGCATCGTGTCTGTAACCATTTTTTTCGTTTCTTCATAAGAAGGATTACTTTGTTGTTGCCCTCCACAGCCTGTCAATAAAACGATACCTATAAGAATTATCCATTTTCGCATACTCAACCTCTTTTCTCGCACTGGCCTTTTCATTTATTGTTCACAAAATCGCTGAGAATATGTAGATAACTCTTCGTAAAATAGATTTTTTACTTATTCGTTGATACAATCAGAAGAGGAACTCGAGAAAAACGGAGGATTTTTTGCTGTGACGATACGAAATTGGGTTATATTTTTCATTAAGGGACTACTAATCGGCGGAGCCGTTACTGGTGTACTTAGTTTATTTATTCGATGGGAAGACGCATTTGCACCATATGTTGCAAGTGGTGAGTACTTAGAATTCGCAGCCAGTTTCTTATGGTTTGTGTTTCTTGGAATGACAATGAGTGTTCTCAGTCAAATGGGGTTTTTCGCCTATCTGACAGTTCATCAATTCGGTGTAAATATTTTTAGAACGCTTACGTTATGGAACTGGGTACAATTATTAATTATTGCATTAGTCATTTTTGATTTGATTAAATTCCGATTTATGCCACTAGCAGAGACCCAATCACAACTTCTGTTGTACTTGGGACTGTTGACTGTACTGTTGGTTACCGGATTGGTTGTTGCTTACTTCAAAGCAAAATGGACAAAAAAACACGCATTCATTTCCGCGTTATTTTTCATGATTGTCATCACAACTTTAGAATGGTTACCGGTTTTAATGGTAGATGAAAAAGATGTAGACCGTTATGTGACTTTATTATTGTTCCCATTATTAGCTGTGAATGCATACCAACTTTTAAAATTGCCAAAATACAATGCGAAGTCAGATGCAGACCGTTTAAAATTAGAAGAACGAAGAAAAGCACGCGCTGAAGCTGCAAAAGCAAAAGCATAAAAAAAGGGCATCCACAATTTGGATGTCCTTTTCTTATTGTCCGAAAGTATAAATGCAATCAAAGGAGTTACAATAGCTTTGGCGTCATTCGATTTTTTAGGGAAAAGTTTTCGTTTCCGTCTGATAACCAAAAAGGGTTTCTTCTATAGAAACGAAAGGATGCGCTTTTTGATAAGTAATCAGTTCTTTTAGATCAACACGAGTTTCTTGGTGTAAAGCAACGGATACAATATCTCCTTTCCGAATTGTAGGAGCATTACCAGTTATCCAATTGACGTTTGCACTGACCATATTCATTTGATAATCCCATACTTGTGTCTTTAATGGCTCGGGAAAAGTGTGATCATATGTCCGATACCAAAGCGGTATAACACCGAATGCGGATTTGAAGCGTTCGATTTCTTCTCCCAATAATTCAGGTGTTTCTTCATAGTGTTTGCTTTCGTGTCCAAGTAATCCCACTGGAATCTTTTTTTCTTTAATCTTTTTCACGATTAAAGGAGAACGTTCAATCCAATCTGCATCGAGAAATAGAAGTGGATAAGGTTTTTCTAACTTTGTAATCCACTCGTCAACATCTTCACGGCCAAAAGACAAATCCACAGTGAGTGTCATTCCATGATTGCCCTTCATCAAAACGTCAGGTTGCTCTGTTACTCGGAAAACTGATGTCCATCGCTCACTTTGTTGAATAAATAAGAAAAAAACGAACACACTGATTAAGGCTATAAAAATACGTGTCTTCAATTAGTTACACAACCTCCCATGAACTAGTTTATTTTTCTCCAATAAAAATTATGATATTGTATTGACATACTTTGTTGGAGGATGGTAAGATACAAAAGTCGTCAAAACAAGCGGCAAACAAAAAAGAAAAAGCAAAACTTTTTGTTGACATGACAATCTGGATTTGCTAAGATATAAAAGTTGCTGTCGCGAGAGTGACCAACGAAATGAACCTTGAAAACTGAACAGCAAAACGTCAACAATAAAGCGGAACACACTTCGGTGTGGGAAGCRAAACTTGAACTTAATTGTTCATTTTAAAACGTCATTAATTTGACGCCAGCAACAAAGTCGAGCTAATCGACTCACCTATTATGGAGAGTTTGATCCTGGCTCAGGACGAACGCTGGCGGCGTGCCTAATACATGCAAGTCGAGCGGAATGATGAAGAAGCTTGCTTCTTCTGATTTTAGCGGCGGACGGGTGAGTAACACGTGGGCAACCTACCTTGTAGATTGGGATAACTCC